>CAZKJI010000147.1:0-5476 GCA_964553005.1 uncultured Acinetobacter sp.
CCAATCAATCCGAGCTTCTGCTTTAATCAATTTATGTGCATAGACGGTGAGTGCTTCATCTTGTACTTCACGTTTTTCGATAAAATCCTGCAAGCTTTGTTCAGATTCGAGTACGGTACAAATCGCTTCTGCACCTTGAAGCGCCAATTTGTCATGCAAGCTAGCAGATGTATCTTCCGCAGTAATTGGGCAATAGGTTTTATACATCATATCGCCCGTATCTAAACCTGCCGCCATTTGCATGATGGTGATACCTGTTTCAGCATCTCCAGTCGCGATGGCACGTTGAATTGGCGCAGCACCACGCCAACGAGGCAGCAATGAGCCGTGAATATTCAAACAGCCGTACTTTGGGGTATCTAAAACGGCTTGTGGCAAGATCAGACCGTAAGCAGCGACTACCATGACATCAGCACCCAAAGTTGCTAACTCTTGCTGAGCAGCTAAACCTTCTTCAGTCGACGCTTTAAAATGCAGTGGTTGATAAACGGGTAAACCATGTTCAAGTGCCAGTTGCTTGACAGGAGAGGGCGTGAGTTTTTGCCCACGACCTGCCTTACGGTCAGGCTGGGTATAAACCGCAATGATCTGGTGTGATGTTTTTAATAATGCCGCCAATGCGGTTGCCGCAAATTCAGGCGTACCAGCAAAAATGATCTTCACAAAGATAATCCACAGAAAATTTGCCCCAAATTATAAGCCAAAAAGCCACTAGCCCCTAATTAGGTGAAAGGAATTGTCTTTGAACAAAAAAGATAGGTTCGTTGGTCATCAGTTAAACGATAACTTGTAGTATGATGGGAAAAGCTCAGTATCATTTCGCCAGAGAGAATGTCTTATTCATCTCGAGCACACACTTGTTGGGAATACAAAATGCCTGATTATCGTTCAAAAACATCAACACATGGAAGAAATATGGCGGGCGCGCGCGGTTTATGGCGTGCGACTGGTATGAAAGATGAAGATTTTGGCAAACCAATTATTGCGGTGGTCAACTCATTTACCCAATTCGTTCCAGGTCACGTGCATCTTAAAGATTTAGGGCAACTGGTTGCACGAGAAATTGAAGCTTCTGGTGGTGTCGCAAAAGAATTTAATACCATTGCCGTGGATGACGGGATTGCCATGGGGCATGACGGGATGCTGTATTCACTACCATCACGTGATTTAATTGCCGATTCTGTAGAATACATGGTCAATGCCCATTGTGCCGATGCAATGGTGTGTATCTCGAACTGTGACAAGATCACACCGGGAATGCTGATGGCTGCTATGCGCCTTAATATTCCAGTGGTTTTCGTTTCTGGCGGCCCAATGGAAGCGGGTAAAGTCAAATTCCGTGGTGATGAAAAGGCAATCGACTTAGTTGATGCCATGGTCGTTGCAGCAGATGAAAGCTATACCGATGAAGAAGTTGCAGCATTTGAGCGTTCGGCATGTCCGACGTGTGGTTCATGTTCGGGTATGTTTACTGCAAACTCAATGAACTGTCTAACTGAAGCTTTGGGTTTATCATTGCCGGGTAATGGTTCTATTGTTGCAACTCACGCTAACCGTGAAAAATTGTTCTTAAAAGCGGGTCGTTTAGTGGTTGAACTAGCGAAACGTTATTACGAACAGAATGATGACAGCATTTTGCCACGTTCAATTGCAACTAAAGCTGCGTTTGAAAATGCAATGACGCTTGATATTGCAATGGGTGGTTCAACCAATACCGTATTGCATTTGCTTGCTGCTGCACATGAAGCAGAAGTTGATTTCACTATGGATGATATCGACAATTTATCTCGTAAAGTACCTGTATTGTCTAAAGTTGCACCTGCAAAGTCGGATGTGCATATGGAAGATGTACACCGTGCTGGGGGTATCATGGCGATCTTGGGTGAACTTGATCGTGCTAACTTACTGAACACCTCTTGCTCAACGGTACATGAACCTACTCTCAAAGATGCCTTAGACAAGTGGGATATTATCCGCACTGAAGATGCAGATGTTTATGAGTTCTATCGCTCATCACCGGGTGGTGTTCCAACTCAAGTGGCATTCTCACAAAACCGTTATTATTCAACTTTGGATGGTGACCGTGAGAAAGGTGTGATTCGTAATGCTGAACATGCTTTCTCTAAAGACGGTGGTTTGGCAGTCCTTTATGGCAACATCGCTTTAGATGGCTGTATCGTCAAAACTGCGGGTGTGGATGAATCGATTCTTAAATTCACGGGTACAGCGCGTGTTTTTGAAAGCCAAGATTCAGCGGTTGAAGCGATTTTAGATCATAAGATCGTGGCAGGTGACATCGTTGTCATTCGTTATGAAGGCCCACGTGGTGGTCCAGGCATGCAGGAAATGTTGTACCCAACCAGTTACTTGAAGTCGAAAGGTTTGGGTAAGGACTGTGCGTTGATTACTGATGGTCGCTTCTCTGGTGGTTCTTCAGGTTTATCAATTGGTCACGTGTCTCCAGAAGCAGCGGAAGGTGGTGCAATTGGTCTGGTTGAAGATGGTGATACTATCCAAATTGATATTCCGAATCGTACCATTCACCTTGATGTTGATGATGCAACCATGGCACATCGCCGTACAGCTCAAGAAGCCAAAGGTTGGCATCCAGCGGAAGAGCGTAAGCGTAAAGTTTCAAAATCTTTGAAAATTTATGCTTTGCATTCAACCAGTGCTGCGAAAGGTGCCGTACGCGTTCTGTAAACTATTGCTAAGCGACAATGTTTATCATCCCTCTTTATTACGATAAAGAGGGACTTTTTTCTGATTTTATAAGATACTCATTATACTTATTTGCTCACTTGTTTGAATTCAAGTTAGAGAAAGCTTATCCATTCATCACTTTATAATCATTAGAGGCGATCGACATGTCTTTGTTACGTCGTTGGTTTGATCCCATCCGATCGAGTTGGTTCTATCAAAAACCTTCTCGTCAGGCGGTGTTGCCCACGGAACAGGGTTTAAGTATTTACCTGCGTTTAGACGATGTTTATAGCTATCTTGCAGTACAACAGCTTGATCAGCTCAATGAAATTTTGAGTGATGAACTAAAACCCTTAAAAGTGATTATTTCAAGACAGGGTGCTGAGCCTCCTAATGGTATGTCAGAACAAGATTGGCAGAGTTATTGTTTGAATGATGCTAAAATTCTCGCCAAACAACATCGGTTTGGTTTCGATGAAACCCCTGAAATACCTAGTCCAGAAGCATTACAACAAGCAGAAATAATTCTAAAAAATACCCCTCTGAGAGAACACAATTTTTTACATTTACTCGAAGATGTATTCCACATGTTATGGCAACAACAATATGGGAAATTACGTACTCTTTATGCGATGGCAAGTCAGCATCAAACACCTCAAGATTATCCTGAACGTATTTTTAAAGATGTGCCTGTTGCAGCCAGTTACTTCGAATTTGGTGAGCGTAAATATCAGGCCGTTGATGATTTATTACGCCTTACACGCCGTTTGAAACAACAAAAATTACTCACCGGAAATCCAATTTTTCTGATTAATCATATCGAATGGCGTGAGCATCTCATTAATGACGGTGAGTCACTGACAGAAGTCCAAAGCTTACATCCAGAATTAGATCTGTATATTGCACTTGAAGACCCGATGAGTTGGCTATTATTGGCTTATATCAAAGAAGAACTGGCCAATTATTATAATATTCAATTGAGCGTTTATCCGCTGAGCTATCATGGGCGAGATTGGTTTGACTGGAGTCTGGCGACCCGTGTTTCCAAACGTACACAGGTGGCATTCACCCCATTCTGTCGGCCTACTAAAGAAGCAACTTATGAAATGGCAAAACTATTTTATAGCGTGCCTGAAGAAGAACAGATCGATTGTATTCATGAGATATTGCAAGGTGTTTGGACGCGTGGCAAAGATCTTTCTTTCAAAACCCACTTTCAACGTATGCAGAAGCGTTTAGAGATTGACAACATTACCGAACAGGATGTTGAAGCTTTGTTGAAACAGAATGATGAACTCTGTCAGCAAAAGCATCAGCCAGATTTTCCTGTACTGGAATTACGTATAGATGGACAGAGCTATGTTTTTAATAGTTTGTATCGAGTTTGGATGATTGAAAGTATTATCAGCAATGTTTTGGAAGATAAATATAAGCAGGAAAGTCGGGAATAAATAAAAAGGCAGCCGAAGCTGCCCACGATGCTAATGTTTATCTTTTAAACTGAATAACAGGTTCAGGAAAATCGCAGCAAAAGTTGCGGTTCCAATTCCCCCTAAATTAAAGCTACCAAACAGTAATTCAAAGTTACCTGCACCTAAAATAATAGTGACAGATGCAACAATAAGGTTTTTATTATTAGAAAAATCGACTTTATTTTCGATCCAGATTTTTGCACCTGCAATGGTAATTAAACCAAATACTACGATCGAAGCACCCGTAAGGACTGCTGTCGGGATCGTACTAATCACTGCGCCAAATTTAGGAGACAGCCCCAAGAAAATTGCAAATACGCCAGCGATTACAAATACAATCGTAGAATAAACACGGGTGACTGCCATCACACCAATATTTTCACCATAGGTGGTCATACCCGGTGCGCCAACACTACCCGATAACGTTGTGGCCAAACCATCCGCAACAAAAGCTTTACCCAGTTGAGGTGTAAGATCTTCGCCTGTCATTGAACCGACTGCTTTGATGTGACCTAGATTTTCAGCGACTAAAATCAATGCAACGGGAGCAATAATTAAAATTGCATTTAAATCAAAAGTTGGGTGTGAAAAAGTTGGGATACCAAACCATGGTGCTGCTGCGATTTGGGAGAAATCAATCGGTTTACCAAATCCTAGAATATTTGTTGCAACCACATATACGGCATAAGCAATCAATAAACCCACTAACAGTAATAAACGTTGTAATAAGCCCTTGGTAAATACAGCAATAATGCCCATGCTTAATACAGTGATGAGTGCCATCCACATTTCAAAAGGCTGTCCAGCAACGCCTTTAATAGTAACGGGTGCAAGGTTGAGACCAATAATCATCACCACAGCGCCTGTGACAACAGGTGGCATGAGTTTCTCAATCCAACGCGTGCCTGTGAGCATGACCGCAAAACCGATCAAGGCATAAAAAATACCACAGGCAACAATTCCACCAAGCGCAACTGCAAGGTTTGGATTGGCTCCTGACCCAGTAATATGACCAGTTGCGGCTGCAACGACACCAATAAATGCAAAGCTTGAGCCTAAATAACTTGGAACACGACCACCCGTGATCAAGAAGAAAATAATAGTACAAATCCCTGACATTAAGATGGCAAGGTTGGGGCTAAAGCCCATCAGAAGGGGTGCAAGAACAGTTGCACCAAACATTGCAAATGCGTGTTGTACCCCTAATACCGCACTTTGTAAGGGCGGTAAATATTCATTTGTCGCGACAGGGCGATGATCAATCTTTCCCTGATACGGCTGCCATTTTGGAAACCAATTTG
>CAZKJI010000148.1:0-5450 GCA_964553005.1 uncultured Acinetobacter sp.
GACATTCTGCGCCAAAGCATCAGACAGCCGAGTGGTGCTGTCAGAAATACCAAAAGTGACCCCATAATCCAAGCAGGTAATAGTAGTTGTAACCATTCCATCATTGCTTAGACCTTCGGTTCGGGGTGAATGTGTGGGCGTGGATCATGAGAACAGGGTTCCGCATGATCGCTATGTCCGCAATGATTGTGATGGTGCTGATAGAACATCCGTTGCGTACCAAAAATCGCTTGGTATTCAGGATGCTGCTGAATACTTTCAGGTAAACCACTACAACAAATGTGTTTGTTCAGACAAACAACGCGATGTGTACCTTGCATCACCCATTGTAAATCATGTGACACCATCAATACCGCACAACCGTAGCGTTCAGGTAGGCTTCTCACATAGTCGTAAAGCTCAGCTTCGGATTGAATATCCAAACCTTGCATGGGTTCATCAAGCACTAGGATATCGGGTTGGCGGAGTAGTGCACGTGCCAGTAAAACCCGTTGTCGTTCACCACCTGAGAGTTGTTGTACTTTGGAGGCTTGTAATTTTTGAATGCCCGTATCCCGGATAATTTCTTCGCGTAAATCAGCGGCACAAATTTCTAAATCAAGTAAGTCTTGAACACGTAACGGAAGACTGGCTGAGGGGTTGAATTTTTGTGGGACATAGGCCAATTTTAATTTCTTGGAAAAGTGAACTTTTCCTTTATTTGGCGACATAATGCCAAGCAAGATTTTAATTAATGTTGATTTGCCAGCACCATTGGGACCAATTAGTGTCACAATTTCTTTTGCCTGCAATGCAAAATCAATATTTCTTAAAATATCTCGTTCGTCGCGTCGAACCGAAATATTTTCCAGTTCAATCAATGAAGGGTTTATTGACGAGTGCTGCACTGATGACATTTTCCAGAAATTTCAATAATGCTGTGTTGGGCAGCAAATTGGTCAGAAGCAGCAAGTTGATCGAGCTGTTGAATTAATCCTTGTGCTGAAGCCTCTTTCACTGAATGACATTCAGTGCAGATCAGAAAAGCAGCTTGATGCCCTTCACGTGGGTGGCAACAAGGAATATAAGCATTAATTGAGGTCAGTCGATGAATTAGACCTTTTTCTAATAAGAAGTCTAAAGTTCTATAAACTGTAGGTGGGGCAGCAGGGCGGTCTGCTTGACCTTTGATTTTAGCCAGTAAGTCATAAGCGCCCATTGGAGCAGAAGCATTTAGAATGAGTTCAAGCACTTCTTTACGTAAAGGTGTTAAGCGAGCGCCAACTGCAGTACACAAAATTTCTGCTTCAGCAATGCGAGCCTTAATATCGTGATGACCGTGAACACCATGTAAAGCATTGTTATGTTCATGTGAACAAGAACTCATAGGTAGACCTCATTGTTTTTGTAGAATCTATTGCTTTTCATGCGCTCATCGCCTTTATGATATTGCAATAGACCCATTATCATAACATGCAATTCAATATAACCATCTATATAAGTTGAAGCTCGGCAGGCGAGCGCGACAAATCTAAAAAAGACATAGGTGTTTTTTAACTTTTGTTATATTATAACACACTTCGCTGAGTTGAGTAATGTTGTGATGTCCCGCCTAATAGTATTTGTTTTCTTTTCAATGTTAAGCACATGGGGATGGACTCAAAGTTTAGTTGTTTCAACGCATCCAATTTATTTAATTGCTAAAGAGGTTACAGCAGGCATAGAAGAGCCTGTTCTGTTACTTGGCGATCAAACAGGACATGATGTACAACTCACACCCGCTCATCGTAAGGCGATTCAAGATGCTTCGCTAGTATTGTGGCTAGGTAAAGTACATGAAGCACCTTTAGAGAAGTTGCTTAATCAAAACCCTAAAGCAATTGCACTTTTAGATTCTGGTATTTTGACGATTTTACCGCAGCGTAGTTTGCGTGGTGCTGCATTGGCAAACACCGTAGATAGTCATGTCTGGTTAGAGCCAAACAATGCAGTGCGAATCGCTTTCTTTATTGCAACTTTACGTTCACAACAATATCCAGAAAATAAAGCCAAATACATGGCGAATGCAAAACAGTTTTCGCAACAAATGCTGCAGGTTTCACAGCAATATGAAAGTTCCAATAAAGCAAAACCTTATTGGTCTTATCATGATGCCTATCAATATTTAGAAAGAGCACTCAATTTGAAATTTGCTGGAGCATTGACTGATGATCCTCATATTGCACCCACAGTAGCTCAAATTAAATTCTTAAAAGATAGTCGCCCTAAAACACAAATGTGCTTGTTGGCTGAAACATCTGCCATCAGCAGCCAGTATCAAAAATTGAACCCAGTAGTTTTCCAGTCGGTCGATGAAAGCCTGCGTGGTGAGAGCGATTTTGTAACAGCATGGAAAAAATTGGCTTTAAAAACCGATAAATGCGTATTAAGTACACAAAATTGATGAGAAAAATAAAAAACCAGTTGACTCTATCGTCAAAAAATGGACCAGCGAAAAAAACAGACTTAAGTCGAGAAAAGATTGCATGTTCAGGGGTGTAACTCTATAATGCCTGCGATTCGAAACAATCATGATTAAAACTTGTCAAGCAGTTATGCTGTAAGTGGGTAAAAAATGAGCCGAACTAGTCGCTTGATTGACCGACGATTAGCAAAAGCTTTGGTCTTCTTACAGGCATGTATGATTCCTGTTGCAGCTTTGCTTGCATGGATGATGAAAGACACTACTGCTGCCCTGAGTGCTGCGCTTGGAGCGCTGGTTTGTTGGTTGGCGCATTGTTATTTTGCCTGGCAGTCGTTTAGGACAGCAGGCGCAAGAGCATCAAAACAAGTCATGCTGAATATGTATCGGGGAATGCTCGGTAAGTTTGCAATTGTGATTGTGGGTTTTATTTTGATTTTGAGCAATGTCAAGCCGTTGTCAGCGGTGGCATTGTTTTGTGGATTTATCCTCGTTCAGGCCATGTCGTGGGTCGCACCATTCTGGGTGTCACGTCTGCAGCAACGAGAATGAAACACATTTTTGAGATTTTTGGAAGAGGGTACGAGATTTTTGCAGTTCGCAGGATTCGTTGCTCTTCTTTTTAATGATTGACATTGACCAGGTGTGATTTATGGCTGCTGAAGAACATGCCCTGACTTCGACCGAGTATATCAAGCATCACTTGACCAATATGACCTATGGCAAAATGCCTGATGGTACATGGAAATTGGCTGAGACTGCTGAAGAAGCTCAATCGATGGGGTTCACTGCAATTCACTTGGATTCAATGGGTTGGTCTATCGGACTTGGTGTTATTTTCTGTTTGTTGTTCTGGACAGTTGCGAAAGCTGCGAATGCAGGTGTACCAACTAAATTCCAATCAGCGATCGAGATGATCATTGAGTTTGTTGACTCAAGTGTTCGTGATACTTTCCACGGCAAATCACGTTTAATTGCTCCACTTTCATTGACCATTTTCGTGTGGATTTTCCTCATGAACGCAATGGACTTGATTCCTGTAGACTGGATTCCTTATCTAGCTCAACAGATTGGTGCAAGTGTATTTGGTATGGACCCTCACCACGTTTATTTCAAGGTTGTTCCATCTACTGACCCGAACATTACTTTAGGTATGTCATTGTCGGTATTTGTGTTGATCTTGTTCTACAGCATCCGTGAAAAAGGTGTTGGAGGATTCGTTGGCGAGTTGGCACTTAACCCGTTTAATCCAAGTAACCCAGTTGCAAAAGCGTTATTGATTCCAGTGAACTTGATTTTGGAATTAGTAACTTTCCTTGCTCGTCCAGTTTCGTTGGCTCTACGACTGTTCGGTAACATGTATGCAGGTGAGTTAATCTTCATCTTAATCGCGTTATTACCGTTCTGGATCCAGTGGGCGTTATCTGTGCCTTGGGCTATCTTCCACATTCTTGTAATCACGTTGCAAGCATTCATCTTTATGATGCTGACCATCGTTTACTTGAGCATGGCAAGCGAAAAGCATTAATGGTATTGCCTAATTATCAATCGATGGTTAGGCTTAAATTTTAGTTTAATTTGGTAATAACCTAACCTCTGAGGAATTTTTCATGGAACTCACTTTAGGTCTAGTTGCAATTGCATCTGCTATCTTGATCGCTTTCGGTGCTTTAGGTACTGCGATTGGTTTTGGTCTTTTAGGTGGTCGCTTCTTAGAAGCTGTTGCTCGTCAACCAGAATTGGCTCCACAACTTCAAACTCGTATGTTCTTAATCGCGGGTCTTCTTGATGCTGTGCCTATGATCGGTGTTGGTATTGGCTTGTTCTTCATCTTCGCTAATCCATTTGTAGGTTAATAGCTTAATTCCTAAATCCACATATTGAGGAATAGCGAAATGAATATCAACCTCACATTGATTGGTCAAGCAATTGCATTTGCGATGTTCGTCGCATTCTGCATGAAGTTTGTTTGGCCACCACTAATCAATGCGATTAGTGAGCGTCAGCGTAAAATCGCTGATGGCTTAAACGCTGCTGAAAAAGCTAAAGCTGACCTTGCTGATGCGCAAGCACAAGTTAAGGCAGAATTAGATGCAGCGAAAGCACAAGCGGCTCAATTGATCGAACAAGCGAACCGTCGTGCAGCACAATTGGTAGAAGAAGCGCGTACCCAAGCATCTGCTGAAGGTGAGCGTATTCGTCAACAGGCGAAAGAAACTGTTGATCAAGACATCAATGCTGCTCGCGAAGAATTACGTCAACAAGTTGCTGCTTTGGCAGTTGCTGGCGCAGAAAAAATTCTGAACCAACAAGTTGACGCAGAAGCTCATAATGCCATGCTGACTCAGCTGGCTGCTAAACTATAAGCGAGGCGAAATATGGCTGAACTCTTGACGTTAGCACGCCCGTACGCCAAAGCAGCATTTGCTTATGCATCTGAGCAGAATGCAACTGACGCTTGGTCAAATGCGTTACAACTGCTCAGTGCTGCGGTGCAAGACGAAGCATTTTCCGCTTATTTAAATCGCCCTGAGCTGACTCCTGCGGAACAAGTAGGTCTTTTTGCGAAAGTTTTAGGTGAAGATCAATCTCAATCAGTGTCTAACTTTTTGACACTTCTTGCAGATAATGATCGTTTAGTTTTATTGCCTGAAATTGCTGCAGAATACGAATTACTTAAATCGCAGAACAACAACACGTTGGAAGTGGAGATTGAATCTGCTTTTCCAATGGATGCGACACAAGAGCATATTTTGGCTCATGCGCTTGAAAAACGTTTTAACAGAACTGTACATGTGACTGTTAGCGTTAATCCAGCGTTAATCGCAGGTGTTGTGATTCGTGCAGGCGACCAAGTGATAGATGACTCTGCGCTTAACAAGCTTGAAAAAATGCGGACTCGTCTTCTTGCCTAACAGCAAAAAGACTGAACTTAAAAAAGATTGAGGAATAGCGCAATGCAACAACTGAATCCATCCGAGATCAGTGCGCTCATTAAACAGCGTATCGG
>CAZKJI010000149.1:0-5423 GCA_964553005.1 uncultured Acinetobacter sp.
TGGTCGAGTGAAACTGTATATTAGTGCGCTACGATTAGAAGATGGAGAACTTTTAGTTGTCTTTTTTTGTCGTGTACAAAGTTTTTTATTATAAAAAAAGAACCCGCAGGTTCTTTAGCATATAAACAACTGTTCAAATTTAAACCACAAAATCGTCGCCCAAATACACCTTACGCACCTGTTCATTATCCAGAATTTCCTGAGGCGTGCCTTCAGCAATCACCGATCCTTCACTCACGATATAAGCCTTTTCACAAATGGCCAAAGTCTCACGCACGTTATGGTCGGTAATCAACACCCCAATACCCCGTTCTTTTAGGGTCTGGATAATATCCTTAATATCACCCACGGAAATCGGGTCAACTCCTGCAAATGGTTCATCCAGCAGCATAAACTTCGGATCGGCAGCCAATGCACGGGCAATTTCTGCACGGCGGCGCTCCCCCCCAGACACACTCATGCCCAGAGAGTCCTTAATATGGTTGATCTTGAAATCATTTAAAAGTTCGGTCAAACGTTGCTGGCGCTGCTGCTTGCTCAGGTCCTTGCGTGTTTCCAGAATTGCCATAATGTTTTCAGCAATTGTCAGCTTTCTAAAGATGGAGGCTTCCTGAGGTAAATAACCAATTCCCTTACGCGCCCGCTCATGCATTGCCAGATCAGACAGATCAAGGTCATCAAGGTGAATCTCTCCTTTATCCATACGCACCAGACCAACGACCATATAGAAACTGGTGGTTTTCCCCGCTCCGTTTGGCCCAAGCAGTCCGACAATCTGACCACTTTGCATGGTAAAAGAAACATCTTTCACAACCCAGCGTTTGCTATAGTTTTTCGCCAAATGCTTAATGCACAACGTCTGTGATTGCTGACCTGACTGTTCCATTAATCACGTGCCCCTGGAAAGCTTTTTGAACTTGATGGTGGAATGATAATCTGAACACGGTTGGATGATGAACCCTGTGCCTCAACATCGCCCTTGTTCATACTGTACTTTAAACTGTTACCGCGAATGCTGGAACCATCCTGATAGAGATAGGCACTGCCAGTCAACGTGATAATCCCTGTGTCTGCGTTGTAGACAATATTCTGGGCCTCACCACGTGCTAACCCCTTGTTGGCTTCCATTTGCTGCTGGAACTTGGCAGGTTTGCCTTTGGCGGTAATGGTCTGAATCTCATTCTTGCTACTCAGGGTGGCAACCAGTGAGTCTGCCTGAAGTTTCATGGTGCCCTGTTCGATCACCACATTGCCCGTATAGGTGGTAATACCCGTTTTACTATTATAAGTCGCATTTTCAGCCGCCAGAGAAAGCTGTTGGTTACGGTCTGACGGTAAAGCAAAACCTGAGGCAGAAGAGAGTGCAACAACCGCAACACAAGCCACCTGTTTCAGGAAAGATGAACGATACTGGGTATTAAGGTTTTGGCGCATACTTTCCTCGAACTTTGAAAAATTCATATTGACCCTGATTGAGGTCTGCTTTTAGTCCCTGACTCACAAACTCAGCCGTTGGTGACTGTACAATGACCTGATGCTGCGTTTCCAGTTGTCTGATTTTGGGGTAGCCTGTAAGTTCATCAGTATGAAACTCCATTTTACCCTGTTCAGATAATTGTGTCGCGACCACATCTCCAGTCAGGACCACTTTGCTATTGTCATCATAACCATTTGCCTGTCTAGCAAAAAAGGTTACATCAGGCTTGCCCTGTTTGTACATCACCGCATTGAGCTGATCAAGCTGTGAGGTTTTTTGCTGCATATCCTGCTGCAACTGCTTTATTTCCGCACGAATATATAAATTCCCCTGCTCATCTGTTTGTGTAAGATGAACACCCTGTGCTGAATACGTCATATTTTTAGCAGAATCAACTTCCAGCTTTTTTGCCTTGCCACTGTAATAGTAATAGCCACCACTGATCGCAGCAACAATTACAGCAACAACATATAAAACTTTGGTATCCATAAACAGGGTTACCTAATCTTTGGGGAGTTCAATACTGATATTAATGTGGTACAGCCAGGTATTTTGCAAGTAGCTCTTGGTAAACGCCTTTTGCCATCAGCAACATATCACAGGCCTCACGTACCGCCCCACGCCCACCCATCGCCTGGGTGACCAGATTTGCACGGCGGCGTACCTCCTCATGTCCATTGGGCACAGTAATGCTCATGCCCGCAATTGCAAACGCAGACAGGTCAGGCCAGTCATCGCCCATATAGACACAGTCTTCTGGCAGAATATCAAGTTGTGCACAGGCCTCACGCAACGCCACGCCCTTGTCCTCACGTCCCTGAAACACCAGATCCACCCCCAGATCAGACATACGCTTTTCAACAATCTGGCTTTTTCGTCCCGTGATAATAATCACCTTCATGCCTGCCTGCTGTACCAGCTTCATGCCCAGACCGTCACGGATATCAAATGACTTGATCTCATCACCTGAATTGGTCAAAGTCACAAAACCATCGCTTAAAATGCCATCCACATCCAGCACCAATGCCTGTAAATGACGCGCTTGCTCTAAAAGTGCATACGATGCCATGGCTTAATTCACTCCTGCTTCAATCAGATCATGCATGCTAATCACCCCAATCACTTTACGGGCATCATCAACAACAACAAACTGGTTAATCTTTTTCTCATGCATTTTTTCCAGCACTTCCACCGCACGAGCTTCCTGAGAAATCGTCATTGGACTTTTGGTCATCACCGCAGAAACAGGCAGGTTAATGTCAAAACCCTGTTGCTGGTCAATCATACGGCGCAAGTCACCATCAGTGAAAATACCTAACAGAATGTCATTTTCATCCACTACTGTGGTCAAGCCCAAACGCTTTTCAGTAATCTCAAACAGGGTTTTATTCATCGGCGTATCAGGGGTCACTTTTGGCAACTCTGCGCCTGTGTGCATTAAATGTTTTACATGCAAAAGTAAGCGTTTGCCCAGCGCACCAGCAGGATGGGAACGTGCAAAATCATCTGCGGTAAAGCCACGCGCCTCCAGTAATGCAACTGCCAAAGCATCACCCAGAACCAGCGTTGCAGTGGTACTTGATGTAGGTGCCAAACCCAGAGGACATGCTTCATCTGCTGCACCCAGCGTCAGGGCAATGTCGGCATTCTGTGGCATTGGCCCCTTATCATCACGGCTAATGGTGATTAAAGGCACTTCCAGATGCTTAATCAATGGCATCAGCATCATAATTTCATCACTCTTGCCCGAGTTTGAAATTGCAACCAGAACATCACCACGTACCAGCATACCCAGATCGCCATGTCCCGCTTCACCAGGATGCATAAAGAATGAAGGTGTGCCTGTAGAGGCGAAGGTTGCCGCCATTTTACGGCCAATATGACCAGATTTCCCCATGCCTGTAACAACCACACGCCCCTTACACTGCAAAATAACTTCACAGGCACGGTCAAAGCGTTCATCAATTTGTGTTACAAGCACTTCTATCGCTTGCTGTTCAATACGCAATGTTTCCAGCGCGCTTTTTTGGAAATTTATCGTTTGTGACATGCAGGTTTAACTCAAAATAATATGCGATCCGAAGGAATAGATGATTGTAATCAAAAGAATGAGCGAGATTCTAGCATAACTATAAGTTATCCACGTTTGTAAAATGTGTAAGATTTCTGGGAAAATGAAGAAAATAAAGATGAATGAACCGCAAAATCAAGATGCCGATAACTCCAGACTAAAACCCATGTTTCAAGAACAGGGATAACACCCCATACCAAACAACATCATCATTTAAATTGATCTGGCACCATTATTTTTTGCCCGATAACTTTATGAAATACAATGCATACGTTATGATGAATCACGATTTTTGTAGAGTGTTTGAAAACCCTTATGCAACCTTTTGTTCTATATAATTCTGAGCAACGTAAAAAAGTTGAATTTGTGCCACGCAAAGAGGGACAAATCGATATGTATGTCTGTGGTATGACGGTTTACGATTACTGTCATATTGGACACGCTCGGGTTATGGTTGCATTTGATTACATTATCCGCTTTTTGCGTAGTCAGGGCTGGAAAGTTCGCTATGTCCGCAACATTACTGATATTGATGACAAGATCATTGCCCGTGCCAATGAAAATGGCGAAACCATCCAGCAACTCACGGCTCGTTTTATTGATGCAATGAATGAAGATGCAGCTAATTTAGGCTGTGCAGCACCAGACGAGGCACCCAAAGCCACTGAATATATTGACCAGATGCAAAGCATGATTGCTACGCTGGTGGATAATGGTACAGCCTACCCTTCCGCCAATGGTGATGTTTATTTTGAAGTGACTAAGTTTGACAAATACGGTCGCTTGTCAGGCCGTAAGCTTGAGGATATGCAGGCAGGCGCATCTGAACGTGTCGATGTCGAAGTTGAAAAGAAACATCCTTTTGACTTTGTGCTTTGGAAACATGCCAAAGAAAATGAACCTGCCTGGGCTTCACCGTGGGGCAATGGCCGTCCAGGCTGGCATATCGAATGCTCTGCAATGTCGACTTGCTGCTTAGGCAATCATTTCGATATTCATGGTGGTGGTTCAGATCTCATGTTCCCTCACCATGAAAATGAAATCGCACAAAGTGAAGCATCAACAGGTGAACAATATGTCAATTATTGGATGCATGTGGGTTTTATCAATGTTGATGGCGAGAAAATGTCTAAATCTTTAGGCAACTTCTTTACCATTCGCGATGTCATGGAAAAATTCCATCCCGAAGTGATTCGTTACTTTATTGTCTCATCTCATTATCGTAGCCCTGTCAATTTCTCTGATGTTGCATTAAAAGAAGCAAAGACCACACTAAGTCGTTTTTATCATTCATTTAAAGCTTACCAGCAGGTGTATGGTCAAAAAACAGTTGAAACTTTAGCGCAAGATCTTGTTGAACGCTTCAACAGTGCAATGCGTGATGATTTTAATACTGCGGAAGCCATCGCAGTACTATTTGAAATCAATAAAGAATTAAATCGTGCGGTTAAAGAAGAACAGGCTGAACAAGCAACTGTTCTTTATTCAACGCTACGTTATCTGACGAACATTCTTGGTCTAGTGCAACATGATGTTGAAGATTTTTTAAAGTCTGATATTGGTCAAGAAGCACTTTCCCTTTCTGACACAGAAATCGAAAACTTTATCCAGCAACGGGTTGATGCCAAAAAAGCCAAAGACTTTGCAAAAGCTGATAGCATTCGTCAGTCTTTACTGGATCAGGGCGTTGTGCTTGAGGATACCCGTCAGGGAACCATTTGGCGACGTGCTGATTAATTCAACACTCAGTAACATAGAGAGTTGACAGTTGGATGAAACTCTCTATAATGCGTCCTATTGCGGGAATAGCTCAGTTGGTAGAGCATAACCTTGCCAAGGTTGGGGTCGCGAGTTCGAGTCTCGTTTCCCGCTCCA
>CAZKJI010000150.1:0-5389 GCA_964553005.1 uncultured Acinetobacter sp.
GGTTATAATCTGCCGCCAATGCGGAGACTTCACTATGAGCAACTCAACTTCTACCCCAAATACTGGTTTAAGCTATAAAGATGCGGGGGTCGACATTGAAGCGGGCGACGCACTGGTCGATCGTATCAAATCTGTCGCTAAGCGTACCACTCGTCCTGAAGTCATGGGCGGTTTAGGTGGTTTTGGTGCCCTATGCAAAATTCCAAAAGGTTATGAAGAACCTGTATTGGTTTCGGGAACGGATGGCGTAGGAACTAAACTACGTTTGGCACTGAATCTCAATCGTCACGATACGATTGGTCAGGATTTGGTGGCAATGTGTGTCAATGACCTTCTCGTTTGTGGTGCTGAACCATTGTTCTTCCTAGACTATTATGCAACGGGTCATTTGAATGTTGATGTGGCTGCAAATGTAGTGACAGGTATTGGTAAAGGTTGTGAGCTTGCTGGCTGTGCATTGGTCGGTGGTGAAACTGCCGAAATGCCAGGCATGTATGAGGGCGAAGATTACGATCTTGCTGGTTTTGCCGTGGGTGTGGTTGAACAAAGCAAAATTATTGATGGCTCTAAAGTAAAATCTGGTGATGTGTTGATTGGTGTTGCTTCAAGTGGCGCACACTCAAATGGCTATTCATTACTACGTAAAATTCTGGATGTTAAGAATGTAGACTTAACTCAAGTGATTGATGGCCGCCCTCTTGCGGATGTTGCAATGGAACCAACCCGTATTTATGTAAAACCAGTATTAGAACTTTGCAAGCAAGTCGATGTTCATGCAATGGCACATATCACGGGTGGTGGTTTACCTGGTAACCTGCCACGTGTACTTCCAAACGGCGCACAAGCAGTTATTGATGAGTCGAGCTGGATATGGCCTGAATTATTCCAGTTGTTACAGCGTGAGGGCAATGTAGAGCGCTTTGAAATGTACCGTACCTTTAACTGTGGTGTAGGCATGGTGATTGCGGTTGACGCAAGCGAAGCTGACAAAGCAATTGATCTACTCAATGCTCAAGGTGAAAAAGCCTGGAAAATTGGTCACATTCAGGAAAATGCTGAATCAGTTGAGGGTGCAGACGAAAAAATTCGTGTGATCTTTGCATAATGAGAATTGCGGTACTTGTTTCTGGTAATGGTAGCAACTTACAGGCCCTGATCGACGCCCAACATGGTAAACAGTTATCAGGGCAAATCGTTGGTGTTCTCTCCAACAAAACTGATGCCTATGCATTACGACGTGCCGAGAACGCCAATATTGCTACTGCTGTGATTTCCCATAAAGACTTTCCAGATCGGGAAAGTTTTGATGTAGCCATGCATCAGCAACTGTTGGCATGGCAAGTTGATCTCGTGATTCTTGCGGGTTTTATGCGGATTTTAACACCAGACTTTGTCAGCAAATGGCAAGGCAAGATGTTAAATATTCATCCTTCTCTGCTTCCTTTTTATAAAGGGATGAATACACATCAACGTGTGTTAAATACAGGAGATCGATTGCATGGTTGTACGGTTCATTTTGTAACAGCTGAACTGGATGCGGGACAAAGTATTGCCCAGTCTGTGATTCAGGTGAGTTTACAGGATACAGCAGAAAGTTTGGCACAACGTGTACATCAGCTTGAGCATTTTATTTATCCTCAAGTGTTGCAATGGTTATGTAATGGTCAGCTCACCTGGGAAAATGGTCAGGCTTATTTCAACCAGAAACCATTAGAAAAACCAATTCAGTTTGCCCAGTTTTAAAAATGAAACGCATCTTCGGATGCGTTTTTTATTTGACTTAAATAACCAGATTTTTAATTTTTTCGGCAGTTTCCACAGGATGTTCCAGAGGAAACATATGCCCCCCCTGCTCAATTGAAAATGGAATGCCTAGTTTTCTTTTTGCCACTTGCGGAAATTTTTCCTTTAAAAACACACTATCACTGCCAACCACCAGATGTACAGGAACAGGCGGTTTTGGCATTGGTAACCACCACATGGATGGCGTGGTTCTAAACATCGCCACTTCCTCATCTTTTGGAATGGTTAAAGTCACACCACCACGTTGTGGATCATGAGTCAGGGCATGGTCAATATAGGCCTGAAAGCAATCAGCATCAAAATGCTGGTAAAATCCTCTTGAGCCTAATAGCTCAGCCGCCTGCTCACGAGACTCCCAGTGATCACGTCGACGTACTGATAAACCTGCAGGCGTGATTTTATCGACCAATTTAGGTTTAAAAATTTTGGCGAGATGAAAGACAAACGAGGCTTTGCCAATAATCAATGGTGGGTCCAGCATAATCACTTGTGAAAATAATTCTGGACGGCGATAGGCTGCTATCAAGGTGAGTACTGAACCCAGGGAATGCCCTAGACCAATGACTTTTCGTCCTTGCGCCTGCTGCACAATGCTATCAATGATTTGGTCAACCAAATATGTCCAGCCATGCGTAATTGGATAGCGCTTATCTGTACCAATCTCTGCCACATAAATAACGTCATACTGATCTTTAAGTTGATCAAACAGTTTTTGATAGACTTTTGATGGCACACCATTGGCATGGGCAAAATGAATCAAGGGTTTCATAAGCTTTTCTTTTATTTTCACTGATTGGTCAATTATCTCGTTCTACACCTGTATTGCAAATAAAAGCGAGAACTGTCCAGTTATTTTTAGAATAAAAAGGCTGTGATATACACAGCCTGATTAAAATCAACGTAGTGCTTTAATCACAGCACTGCATCAGATATGTTATTGTATTTTCGCATTTTGTTGAGTTTCCAATTGCGCTGTTAGTGAGCTACTAATCCCCTCACCAATCTTTGCCCCCATACGTCCCAAAATAGACTCCAAAGGATTACGCTGAACGGTATAATCCACTTTTTGATCTATCTTTAACTCACGCATCAGAGTAGTAATGCTACCACTACGATCTGCAACACCAAGCGCAATTGCCTGTTCACCCGTCCAGAATAAACCAGAGAAAACCGCTGGATCATTTGATTTTAAACGTTTGCCACGTCCCTCTTTAACCGCATTGATAAAGTGGGTATGAACATTATCTAAAACAGCTTGCACATGTGCTTGTTGCGCTGGATTAATTGGCTTAGTCATACTTAGAATGTCTTTATTGTTGCCAGAAGTTAAAGTACGGTCTTCAACACCAAGCTTTTGCGCTAAACCACTCAAACCATAGTTCGGCATGATCACACCAATTGACCCGACCAAGCTTGATGGATTTACAATGATTTCATCCGCAGCCGAGGCAATATAGTAAGCACCCGATGCGCCCATATCGCCAATGACAGCATAGACTTTTTTATCTGGATGTTGTTTTTTAAGGTAGCGAATCTCTTGCCAAATCTCATCCGACTGCACAGGTGATCCACCAGGTGAGTTGATATTGAGGACAATTGCCTTACTACCACTGGCTTCAAATGCCCGTTTTAAAGCCTTGTTGGTATCTTCACTATTGACTGTGGACTGACCCGCAGAGGAATCAATGGTGCCAACAATATCAACAATTGCCAAATGACTGCTGCCAATGCTGGTGGTTGATTTTTCTGTGCTGGTCGAACACCCCTTACTCATTGCAATCAATACAATCAGTAAATATGCAAAGCCCAAACATTTAAAAAAGATACTCCAACGGCGGCTACGGCGTTGTTCTTCAACAGAAGCCAAAACGGCTTTTTCTAAAATCTGCCATTCTTTGCCTGTCACATTATTCGGATTTGTTGATTCATTTTGTGGTTTTGGTGGCCAATCGGACATAAGATTCCAATCCAATGTATTTTAAAAGTGGCTTTATTATATACGTTGATGGGCACAAAACTGTTTAAATAACTTGTTTGAATTTATAATTATTTTTTGCATTATACTGCTCTCTTGTAATTTGCCAATCTGCAATAAATAAATGACTCAGCCAAATTCAAACCGTTCACGTTATCGTCTACTCAAGCTCATTAGTCGCCAGCCGATACAATTAGGACGTTTTCTTGCACGTTTGGTTGCAGCCTTACTTACCACATTTCAGCTTTCCAAACTTTCAAAAATCATTCGACTCAACATCCAGATTGTGTTTCCCGACTTGGCTGAACCAGAGAGAGAACAACTGATAAAACAGGCAATTCGTAATGAATTAACCTCTTATTTTGAGTTTGTCAGTATTTGGGGAGGTTCCAATCAAAAGAATATTCAACAAATTCAAAAGATTCACGGTGAGCATTATTTTCATGCAGCATTGGCAGAACAAAAAGGTCTGGTTTTGATTATTCCTCACTTTGGAACCTGGGAAGTAATGAATGCATGGCTCTCAAAATATACACAGATGACCATTTTGTATAAACCTGTCAAAAATCCTGATACTGACCAATTTGTCCGTGATGCACGCAGTCGTGAACAGGCTCATCTGGTCCCTACCGATGAAAGCGGTGTTCGGCAGATTTTTAAGGCCCTGAAACAAGGTGGAACAACCGCAATCCTGCCTGATCATACCCCTGATCATGGTGGTGAAATGATCAACTATTTTGGTATTCCACTCGCTTCAAGCAGTCTAAGTGCGAAACTCATTCAAAAAACCAAGGCCAAAGCACTCCTACTCTATACCATGAGAAATGAACAAGATGGCTTTGACATGCATATTGAACCGATCAATCCCCAGATTTATCAGGGAAGTGCTGAAGATGGCACGCTGATCATTCACCAGACTCTGGAGCAGCTAATTCAACGCTACCCTGCGCATTACCACTGGAGTTATAAACGTTTTAGTGCCAACCCCGCCCTCAAGAAAATTTATGATATTGATGAAAATGAGGCTTTGCTAAAGGTTGCAGAAGTTCGTCAGCAAAACCAATCTCATGAAAATACTTAGGCTATTTTCTTTCCAGCCATTTCACCTGTTGACGTTGTTGCTTTAGCTCCACTTTACCATTTTCAAATATAAAACTGATGGTTCCTGCCTGTACAGTGGTAAGCAAAGGAATGTTTAACGCCTGCAAACGGTTTTGTAGTTCTTGAGTCGGATGCCCATAACGGTTATTAAAGCCAGCCGAGGCAATCGCAAGTTTCGGTTTTAATGTTGCTAGAAAATCATAGGCTGAACTGTGTTTACTGCCATGATGCCCAAGTACCAACACATCCACTTTCAAATCAGTATATTGTTGCAACAATTTATATTCAGTTTCCCAGCCTGCATCGCCCATAATCAGAAAGTTTTGATAGGGTTGAGCATTAAAAAACTGAAGATAAACCACACAGGACTGTTCATTTTGCTGATCTTTGGCATAAGCCAATGCTTCAGGATGTGGAGATAAAATCTCAATTTTTACATTGGGATATGACCAGTTCTGACCTTGCTGACAAAATGAAAAATTATCCTTAAACGGCATTTTGTCACTGCGT
>CAZKJI010000151.1:0-5351 GCA_964553005.1 uncultured Acinetobacter sp.
GGAGTAGACATATTCATTTTAGACTAGCTTAGATTGAGTAGAATTTTAGGGTGTTTTTATAGAATAGAGTAGAGAGTCACTATTTATTTTCGGTAAATGTTCAACAAGTTTAGATATTAATTTCAAAAAGTAGAGGAATATGATCACTGTAGTTAAGCCATTCATATTTATCGAAAATCTTAAAAGATGAGTTATTCTTAGAGAATAAATTACGATGACAAAATAAGTAGTCAATATGATAGTTTTTTTCATGATTTCTATTCATAAAAAATGTGGGAAGTGTCTCTTTTCCCTGCTCTTCATTTGATAACTCATGGTAAAGGCTATGAATATTCATTGCTTGTAATTGATTTACTACATCACTGTGATTCCACCAGCGATCCCATACATCCCATTGAGCGTTACTATTTAAATCGCCACAAATAAGAGTAGGTTGTACTTTTATTAGCTCTTCATGTAATTGTAAATATTTCCAAAGTTGCCCAATGTATTGAAATGTAAGGGAATTGGCATATTTAGTCCAAGCAGCTAAGAGCTGGAAATTATCATTAACTCTTATTGGTAAAAATAATTCTAATTCGAAATCCTCCCAATACAATTGCTCTAATTTATAGTCTTCTCTAGCAAAGACTCCTAATCCTTTATTTTTATTATTACCTTTCCAAATTAAATTTGGTAACCATGCTTCATAAGCACCTTTGGACTGTTGTTGATTTTCACATTCTTGAATGATGTAGATGTCTGCTTCAATTTGTTGAAGAAACTCGATTTTCTTTCTAAAAGCCCCGTTGCAATTCCATGTTAATATTTTCAAACTTTAATTTCCTTAAATAAAAAAACCGACTCTTACAAGTCGGTTTTTAAATCACTCAATAGATCTAAGCAAGACTATTGTGCTTGAATCCATTTATCCGCACGGTCACGTGCAGCACGAATTTGATCTTGGGTTAAGTTTGCAGCCAACGCTGTTTTCTTACCCTCAGAAAGACTGATGACTTTAGTATCCAGCATACCGTCACGTGTTGAAAGCTCATACCATTGGTAAGCACCAACATAGTTTTTCTTTTGCTCTTCTATCATTGCAAGGTTAAAGCTGGCGCGGTTATCGCCATTGCTGGCCGCCTTTTCAAAATACTTGCGTGCCAAAGCCTCATCTTTATGTGTGCCAATCCCATCAGCATACATACGCCCAACATTGAGCTGTGCAGCAGACAAGCCTTGGTCAGCCGCCGCCTTAAACAGGGTGAAAGCCTGTTTCTCATCTTTGGCAACATCTTTACCATACTGGTAACGCGTTGCTAAATAAAACTGTGCACCTGCCTGACCCGCTTTCGCTGCGCTTTGTAATTCACTGACGCCCATCACTGAATACCGTGCTGCCTGCGTTGCAACCGATTGTGGTTGGGCAACATAGTCAGCGTGCGCCTGCATACCGATCAGACCAAATAAAAATGTGCTGATTAATGTCTTTTTCATAGAGCGCTCACTCGATAAATTGCGACTTCACCAAATAGGTTCGGCATATGCTTGCTGAGCATACTACCTTGTTGGTCACCATTAACGGCAAGTCGATTAATAATTTTAATCCGATTCTCAGCACATAATGCTTCAAAGTCACGGAAAGTACATAAATGAATATTCGGGGTGTTATACCACATATAGGGTAAAGCTTCCGAAACAGGCATTTTACCTTTTAATGCAAGAAAAGAACGTGTCTTCCAATACGCAAAGTTTGGAAAGGTAATAATCGCCTGTTTGCCAACACGCACCATATCACGAAGTAATACATCAGGTGCATCTACAGCTTGCAAAGCTTGTGCCATGACTACAGAATCAAAAGATTGGTCGGCAAAACGGCTTAAACCTAAGTTTAAGTCCTGTTGAATAATATTTAACCCTCGACTGATGGCAATTGCAATCTTTTCTTGATCAATTTCTAAGCCATAAGCACGAATATTGTGCTGTTTGCTCATATGAGCCAGTAATTCACCATCACCACAGCCTAAGTCTAATACGCTAGAGTTCGGACTGATCCATTTTTCAGCGAGTCGTTGATCTATTCGCATTAGTGCTGCTCCTGCGGTGTAGCTTGCAACTGTTGTTCTCCACCTAAAAATGCTCTTAATGTTTTCACATAGAGTGGGATCGGGAACAAGAACGAATCATGACCTTGTTCCGCATCAATATCTAAGTAACTGACGGGCTTATGATTATCGATTAAAGCATCAACTAATTCTTGTGAACGACTTGGGCTAAAACGCCAGTCAGTCGTAAATGAAACCACCAAAAATTGGCATTTTGGTTGACTCATTGCTTTTGTTAATGAATGTTCATATTCACGGGAGGGATCAAAATAATCCAAGGCCTTGGTCATAATCAAGTAAGTATTTGCATCGAAATTGCGGCTAAATTGTTCGCCTTGGTAACGCAAATAGCTTTCCACTTGGAATTCGACATCAAAACCATACATAAATTTGCCAGATTTTAAATCACGACCAAATTTCTGTTTCATGGCTTCTTCAGATAAATACGTAATATGACCGACCATACGTGCCAAAATTAACCCACGTTTTGGATAGCTGTCATTTTCCAGATAACGTCCATGATGGAAATCTGGATCAGAGAGAATTGATTGGCGAGCAACTTCATTAAAGGCAATATTTTGAGCTGATAATTTTGGTGCACTGGCGATAATGACACATTTTTTTAAACGATCAGCATAGTCCAATGACCATTGCAGTGCTTGCATGCCACCTAAAGAACCACCAATCACGGCAAACCAAACATCAATTCCGAGGCGATCAGACAACATGGCTTGGGTCTTCACCCAGTCACGAACAGTGACTAATGGAAAATCTGGACCATAAGGACGATTTTCATTTTCAGGGTTTGGCGATGTTGGACCTGTTGAACCATTACAACCACCAATATTATTTAAAGAAACAATAAAAAAATGATTGGTATCAATCGCTTTGCCGGGACCAATACAGCTATCCCACCAACCTGCTTTTTTATCATCTGCATGATGATAACCCGCAGCATGATGATGCCCAGATAATGCATGGCAAATTAAGATTGCATTGGATTTATCTGCATTAAGTGTTCCATAGGTTTCAACCATCAAATCAAAACGTGGCAGGATACGCCCACATTCAAGCTCTAATGGTTGCTCAAATTGAAATTTTTGTGGTGTGACTAAACCCACTGAATCCGATGGAAAAGACACTGGAATGATTCGCCTTGTATAAATCTTTGATCAATAATAAAAGGATACCAATTCAGGTATCCTTTCAAAAGTCATTTTTTCTGATATTACAACTCAGCTTTGCTTAAACTGCCGCAGCAGCAACTTGCTCAGTTGTAAGTACACCTTGTTCAATTAGACGATTGGTACATGCAATAATCGCTTCAATCGATGAGGTGACAATGTTGTCATGAATCCCTGCACCAAAAGCATTTTTACCTGTGCCTTTGACTTGAAGTTCAATCAAGGCAAGTGCTTTAGCATTTGCACCAGAACTGATACTACGTTCTTCATAATTTACAACATCAATTGGCAATTGTAACGCATCGAGCATCGCCGAAATTGGACCGTTACCTTCACCGCGTAAACGTTGTACTTCACCGTTAATTTCAATATCTAATTCAATGATTTGTGTGCCATTGATATCAGACAACTGATAATGTTTGGTTTGGTAATGGCTATTTTTCACATCCACATAGGTATTTTGAAATAAGGTCCAGATTTCATGTGCACTGATTTCTGTACCGTTTTCATCAGTATGTTGCTGTACGATTTGGCTGAACTCGATTTGTACTCGGCGTGGTAAAGCAACGTTGTAGTTCGATTCTAATAAGTATGCAATACCACCTTTACCAGATTGGCTGTTGACACGAATCACCGCATCATAATCACGACCTAAATCTTTAGGGTCGATTGGTAAGTACGGCATATCCCAGATCTCTTCGTTTTTCTGGAATTCGAAGCCTTTTTTAATCGCATCTTGGTGTGAACCAGAGAATGCGGTAAAGACTAAATCACCTGCATATGGATGACGTGGGTGCACAGGTAAACCTGTACATTCTTCAACAGTTGCAATAATTTCATTGATATTAGAGAAGTCTAAGTTTGGTGCAACACCTTGGGTATACATGTTCAAGGCAATCGCAGCAACATCGACGTTACCTGTACGTTCACCATTACCAAACACGCAACCTTCAACACGATCAGCACCCGCCATGATCGCCAATTCAGAAGCAGCGATACCACAACCACGGTCATTGTGACAGTGAACTGAGATAATCACGCCATCACGACGCGCCAAGTTACGGTGCATCCATTCGATTTGATCGGCATAGACATTGGGTGTTGAAACTTCAACCGTTGCAGGCAAGTTTAAGATCACTTTATTGGTTGGAGACGCTTCCCAAATTTCCGTGACCGCATCACACACATCTTTGGCAACTTCCAATTCTGTTGCAGAAAAACACTCTGGGCTATATTGGAAAATCCATTCTGTTTCAGGATATTGTGCTGCGTATTCTTTGACTTTATTTGCTGCATTAATGGCAAGTTGCTTTGCGCCGTTTGCATCTACATTCAACACTTTTTGACGGAATGTTGGTGAGTTTGAATTGTAGATATGCACAATCGCACGTTTTGCACCAACCAAAGACTCAAAGGTACGCGCAATTAAATGATCTCGAGCTTGAACCAAAACTTCGATATACACATCTTCTGGAATCAAATCTTCTTCAATTAACTTGCGAGTAAAGTCAAAGTCAATTTGAGATGCTGAAGGGAAACCAATTTCAATATGTTTAAAGCCGATTTTGACTAACATGTGGAACATCTTTAATTTTTGATCCATATTCATTGGTTCAAAAATCGCTTGGTTACCATCACGAAGGTCGGTACTCATCCAAATCGGTGCTTGGTTGATTTCGTTATTCGGCCATTGACGATCTGGTAAATCCACTCGTTGATACATACGGCGGTATTTTTTGCTTGGGTCAGCCAACATCATGAGATAACTCCTTGTTGTAGCATGGTTGCTGCTTCAAAATAAATGCAACGTGCTACGAATATATATGGTGTCTATAAGAATCAATTTAAAGAGAATATGTATTGAGTACCTAAAATCTAGGTAAAAATTTATACGCGCGCGAGGCGCAGCATCAGGAGAGCAGCAAGATGGTTTATATTCGACGGATGGGTAAAGCCGTAATTTGTTTTCATCATCTACCGTTCAAAGCAAAAGTATTGGGTTTTGCAGTTATCTTAATCACCTAATTTGAATCAGTCTAGGTGAAAATACAAGCGACTGCAGTGGTCTATAATTTATTTTAAT
>CAZKJI010000152.1:0-3565 GCA_964553005.1 uncultured Acinetobacter sp.
GTTTCAGAAGCAGCTAAAACTTCGATTTCTTTTGCTAAAACTTCGATTTGACCACTCACCATGTTGGCATTTTCAGTACCTTCATAGCGACGACGTACACGACCTGTAATTTTTAAAACAAATTCAGAACGTGCCTTATCCGCAGTTGCAAATGCTTCTGGTGTATCAGGATCAATGACGACTTGAACTAAACCATCACGGTCACGCATATCAAGGAAAATTACACCACCATGGTCACGGCGACGATGAACCCATCCGCATAAAGTCACTGTTTGATCGATTTGGGCTTCAGTTAAAGAGCCACAGTAATGAGTGCGCATCATATTGAATTATTTATCCAAACTATATTGGCTAGAAGGTGAATGCGTAAACAGCGCATCACCAATGAAGGGGAGATTATGCCTTGTTGAACATATTGTCTCAAGTCTTAATCATTTCAACAGAATTTTAAAGCGACGCTTTTTTAAAAAAATGATCTTGTTTGACCTTTTCGATCAAATAATAGTAGCAACAGACATGCTGCTGTAAAAACACAAAGTGCTGTTTGAGTAAATTCGTTAATTGATTTACCAATAAAAAAATATCGTTCGGTGTACCAGAGTTCTGATGAAATATGACGACTATAGTCCCAAATCGACAACAATCCAGCAACTGTTGAAATCATTAAGCTTGTCGTGATAAATCCTTTGATTTTAATCGGTACAGGTTGAGCTAGTTTATGTTTGATGTAATAGCGTTTGCACATCCATAAGATAAAAGGTAAGGCGAGAATAGATGAAGCAATCTGCAAAATAAAATGTAATGGATAATGCAAACCAAAGAGAGAAATATCTTGTGCGAGTAAATCTTTAAAAGCGAAGGTCCGAAAGTCCAGATGGGTTAATCCATCCCAGATTAAATGTGTCGCTGTACCCAAAATAATCGCAAAGCAATTCATAAGAATAAAGCCCACTGCATCATCAAAATTGCTGATCTTTATGGGATCTTTTATACCCAGAAAGCGATAACTGACAGGTCGATAAATGAGATACCACAAGAGACAAAAGAATAATCCAATCGGAAGATTGGGGAATAATATGCCAGACCACTGATGTGTTAATGCAATTGTTTCTTGAGTAAATAAACGATGCAGGTCTGGGGTCATACAGCCGATTGCAAGCGCTGCGACAGGCAAATGACCTTTACTCAATTTTGATAGAGGTGGTGCAAGAACAGCGTGAGAAAGAGTAAATGGCATATTCTTGGAACGTTATAAACATTGAATAATGGATCAGCAGTGTAGCAAATGTTTTTTGTGGTTATGTTTTTTATTGCAAAATAAATGAAATGTTATAATATAACAAAATATATTTAAGCTGATCTGAGACACGGCATGTCATTTTCTAAAAATATTTTGACTTTATCTATTTTAGCAATAGCCAGTAGTACCACCTTTGCAGAAGAGGAAACAAAGGTTCAACAACTTGCTACGATTGAAATTAAAGCGCACCCTTTAGAGCGAAATGCAGCCGATTTTGCTGTCGCAGATCATGTGGTTGAGCAAAAAGAGTTAACTGAAAAAAGTGTAACATTAGGTGATGCCTTAGCTGGTGAGATGGGGATACATACCAATCAGTTTGGCGCAGGTTCAAGTCGTCCAGTGATTCGCGGACAAGATGGTGCTCGAGTCAAAGTGTTGCAAAATGCCTCTGAAAATATTGATGTTTCAACCTTATCGCCTGACCATGCGGTCACGGTTGATCCATTATTAGCAAAGAAAATAGAAGTTATTCAAGGACCATCTACTTTACTGTACGGTGCTGGTACTGTAGGTGGTTTGGTCAATGTCACAGACAGCAAAATTCCGACACAGATGCCAGAAAATGGTTATGAGGGGAATGTTGGACTCCGTTATAACACGGGTAGTGATGAAAAATTAGCAAGCGCGGGTGTTACTGTTGGATTAGGTGATCAAGTTGCATTACGTCTTGAAGGTCTCAAACGTGAAGCCAATGATTATATTGCACCTGATTATTTCCATGAAGGCGAAAAAGAACGTCGAGTCGATAATACTTTTGCCAAAGGGCAAACTATAAATGTGGGTCTCTCGTGGATTTATGATCGTGGCTTTACGGGTATTTCATATAGCAATCGTCAGGATCAATACGGCTTGCCAGGACATAGCCATGAATATGAAAGCTGCCATTTACATGGTCTGAGTTTACATTGTGGTGATCACGACCCAACTGATGGGCATGATCATGACCATGAAGAACATGCACACGATGCAGGCCCGTGGGTTGATCTGAAATCTGAACGTTATGATGTTCGTAGTGAGTTGGACAACCCATTTGCAGGCTTTAAAAAATTACGCGTACAAGCGAGTTATACAGATTATCAACATGATGAGATCGAAGAAGAGACCATCGCGACTCGTTTTAAAAATAAAGGTTATGATGGCCGCTTAGAGTTTGTACATAACCCGCTGGGTGCATGGGAAGGGGTCATTGGTACACAATATGGACAACAAAAATTAAAACTTACAGGTGAAGAGGCCTTTTTAGCGCCAAATACCACTAAAAAATGGAGTGTGTTCGCATTAGAACATGCACAACTTAATGATGTTCATGTTGAATTAGCTGCTCGTGCAGAACAGCAAAAAATTAATATTGATGATGCAACGAAAAAAGATTTCGACGGTTCGGCTTTTTCTGTTTCTGGTGCCGCCAATTGGGAGTTTGCACCAAACTACAAACTCTCGTTTGTTACTTCGCATCAAGAACGTTTACCTTTAGCACAAGAGTTATATGCTAATGGTGGGCATTTCGCCACCAATACCTATGAACTAGGGAATGATCAGCTTAAAAAAGAGCAGTCAAATAATGTCGAACTTGGTTTTCATTACGATGATAACAAGTTCGATTACCATGTACATGTCTACCATAACTGGTTTGACGACTACATCTATGCCCAAACTTTAGGTCATTATAAAGATTTCCGTTTGGTTCAGTATGCGCAAGATAAAGCCAAGTTCTACGGTGCTGAAGTGGAAGTGGGTTATCAACTCTCTTCAATTTATAAACTCAGTGCATTTGGTGATTATGTTCGTGGCAAGATCGATAATGAAAATGCACCACGTGTACCCGCAGGTCGTTTGGGTACAAAAGTGAATGCAGACTTTGGTGATGGTTTTAGCGGTTCAGCTGAGTATTATCATGTATTCCAACAAGATAAGATCGCAGCTTATGAAACCGATACACAAAGTTATAATATGTTAAATTTGGGTGTGGCGTATTCAGGTAATTATGGCAATGTCGGTGATTACCGTGTATTCCTCAATGCTAATAATTTGTTGGATGATCAGGTTTATCAACATGCATCATTCTTATCAACCATTCCACAAGTTGGACGTAATTTTAGCGTTGGTGTGAACTTTAGTTTCTAATTTGTCACTCAAATCTTATTGAAAAATCAAAGTATAAGCTCTAGCCTTAGTCTATTAGGCTAGGGCTTTTTCTGTTTATATGCGCATCTTCCAAAGAATTCATCAAAAATTAAACTGGTCAGGTCGACGTTACATGGCAGT
>CAZKJI010000152.1:3665-5305 GCA_964553005.1 uncultured Acinetobacter sp.
TTTAATCAGGAAGTTGGTGAATCAAAGGTAAAGCAATTTCCATTGATGCAACAACTCACTGATGCGTTAATTCTGAAACGTAAACGTTACCCCGCAATTCAAATCGTTGTGATTACAGATCCAATTAACTCGGTTTATGGTGGAATAACGCCTCAACACTATCGTCAGCTTCGTCAAGCAGGCGTAGATGTGATAGAAACAGATTTAAAACCTTTGCGTGCTTCAAATCCATTGTGGTCGGGTTTTTGGTATATCTGTTGTCAAAATTTAGGCAATAATCCTGAAGGTGGTTGGTTAAGTAATCCCTTTGGGAAGGATAAAGTGACCTTACGTAGTTATTTAGAATTGTTAAATTTTAAAGCCAATCATCGTAAAACCTTAGTGGTCGATACGGCTCAAGGTTGGAAGAGTTTAGTGACCTCAGCGAATCCTCATGATGGAAGTTCACATCATAGTAATGTCGCACTGGTCGTGGATGGCCCAACCGCGATTGATGTATTACAAACTGAGCAAACCGTCGCGAATATGTCACAAGGTTCAAGCCCTTTTGTGATTATGGGTGGGCTGGTGGAAGATAAGCGCTTGCCACAGGTGCAACTACTGACTGAAAAAGCGATTTATGATGCTGTGTTGAAGATGATTCAATCTGCAAAAAGTGAAGAGCATTTCGACATAGCTATGTTCTATCTGTCTGAGCGAAATATTATTGAGGCATTAAAACAGGCTAAACAGCGTGGTGTAAATATCCGTATCATGCTTGATCCAAATAAAGATGCATTTGGTCGTCAAAAGAATGGTATTCCAAATCGCCCAGTGGCTTCAGAACTCAATGCGGTAGGCATTCCAATCCGTTGGTGTGATACCCATGGTGAACAATGCCATAGTAAAATGCTACTCAAATATAACGCTCAGCAAGCTGAGTTGATGCTAGGTTCAGCGAACTTCACCGCACGTAACCTGAAAAATTATAACCTTGAGACAGACATGCGCGTTTTAGGTTCAGCACAAGCACAGGTCTTTAAAGATGCAGGACAGTATTTTGATGCTGCTTGGAGTAATGCGAATGGTCGTCAGATCACGGTTGATTATGCAAAATATGCTGATGAGTCAAAAGTGAAATACTGGCTCTATCGTTTTATGGAGTGGTCGGGCTTATCGACTTTCTAAAAGAAAGAGGCTTTAAGCCTCTTTTTTTTATTGCGGATTGGGTGGAATCAATTGATCTAAGTCCTTATCAGCCAATTGATCTAATTCACTTAAATCCATTTTGATTTTCCACTGGCTTTCATCTTCCACAGGCGTTGGAAGTCGTGCTTCCAGCCAGTCACACACTACATCAGGACTAAACTCAGCATGATTACACTGGATTACCCAAGCCAGAAAGTCTTTGGCTTCACCATTCATGTAGGGTGGCGGTGAAACAGGAAAGAACTGGGTTGGCAGGCGTTCATTGGTGGATAAATAATTCAGTACATGCCCAAGCTCTTGAACAGTTTGCCATGCAAGTGGATGTGCAACATCAATATTGAATTTAAACCACCATGCATGTTGACCATCTGTGCCATGTGCAACGATGCGAGCTTCCTGCACACTTGGAACTTTACAAAAGAATTGATAAAGGCGATCAAAATTCATTTCAG
>CAZKJI010000153.1:0-5296 GCA_964553005.1 uncultured Acinetobacter sp.
ATCGGTGACATACTGTCGGCAAGTTGTGGTGCAGGGTGGGTGTAACGCCAGAAAATTCGAATCGCCACCAGAAAAATAATGGTTGTAGCAATATTTTTATGCAGGGTAATCACATTGCCTTTAAAACTGGCATCCACATCATAGCTGAGAAAATTACCGCTATAGAAACCAATCAGCCAGGCAATAATGAAAATAGCCGCCATGAGCCAATGCAGCACTTGTGCTGTGCGAGTGTAATACTGTGCTGAGTTTGACATTGCAACATCCTGACTGTTCTAAATGGACTGATTTTAAATAACACTTTTTCTGGCTCATACAACACTGCTGTAAGGCAGCGTTTTACCCATGCAACAGTCCCGATAAAACCTTAAGCTAGAATTGTTATATTATGTAAAGATGATGGTGGCTTATTTCATAAAATAAGCCATTTAGGCACAATACGACTGACAAAATTGAGATACAGGTAAGAATCGTGAAAAAGTTATTATTGATTGCTGCTCCTTTTGCTTTAGTGCTATCTGGATGTGTTGCCCCAAATGGAACCAGTCCAGTAACCACAACTTCACAGCAGTTGGGCATGGCTGCGCTTAAAATCGCCGTAAATGCAAAATGCCTGAATGAGATCAATACATTGCCTGCATGGAAAACCGCAACACGTTATATGACTGCGGACCAGCGTGACAATATCCAAACCAATGTCTGTGGCTGTGTCAGTGACAAGGCACCGAACAGTGTAACTGCTATTGAGCTTGCAACTGCTGCTATTGATCCATCTGCACGCGCAACAATTGTCAATCAGGTGGTTTCACAAACCGTGAACGCCTGTGTTGCTGAAACACTGAAACGGGTGCAATAAGAGACTAGGCTGAGAGATCAGCATTTGTGAGATAAAGATGAAAATAGCAGGTGTAGATGAGGCTGGAAGAGGGCCACTGGTCGGTTCTGTTGTGGCAGCCGCAGTTATTTTGGACCCAGACAAGCCCATTGTGGGCCTCAATGATTCCAAGAAACTGACCGAAAAGAAGCGTGAAAAACTCTTTATCGAGATTCAGGAAAAAGCACTGGCTTGGTCAATTGCAGAGGCAACACATGCTGAAATTGATGAGCTGAATATCTTGCAGGCAACATTTCTTGCCATGCGCCGTGCGGTTGAAGGCCTGAATATCCAGCCAGAAAAAATTATTGTGGATGGCAATCAGATTCCAAAGGGTATTAGCATTGCATGTGAGGCTATTGTTGGGGGAGATGCCAGTCATGCTGAAATCAGTGCTGCCAGTATTTTAGCGAAAGTGACACGTGACCGACAAATGCAGGCTCTGGATTTAATCTACCCTGATTTTGGGTTTGCCAAACATAAAGGCTATCCAACCAAAGCACATTTTGAGGCAATTGCTGCACATGGTGTTATTCAAGAGCATCGCCGTAGTTATGCACCCGTAAAAAAAGCACTGGGTTTATAATAGGTATAAAATACGCATCCCCCTATATAATTAAAGCGACTTATTATAAGTCGCTTTAATGATTGGAGAAGAATTCTGGAAATTAACGATTAAAGTTATTATGTCGAGGAAAATCGTTATTATCTTCTTCATAGGAAACTTGATAATCTTGATCAAGATGTTGTAAATGCTCATGCATGGCACGTTCATGTTGGATACGTTGGTAAATTTCCTCACGATGCACAGAAACCTCTTTAGGAGCATTTACACCAATACGTACCTGATTGCCTTTTACGCCAAGCACAGTCACACTGACTTGATCCCCAATCATTAATGTTTCTCCGACACGACGGGTCAGAATCAGCATGTTTATCTCCTTGCTAAACGCTTAAACTTGCAACAGGGAATTGTTTGAAAGCACAGCCTTAATATACAGAAAAATCTAAACAGAAATAAGTAAAAACAATATTTTTTTCGTAAGTTCTGTTGAGATACTCTGAAAAACCTCACGGGTTAATATAACAGAGCCACTGTAGTAAAAACTATAGTGGCTCTTATTTTTTTACTATTTACTTGAAAGTAAATATGTTTATTCTATTATTAATTAAGCACGCGCACTGCTTTCGCCATGTTCACGATCTAAACCAAAAGCGGTATGTAAACAACGTACCGCAAGCTCTAAATAGTTTTCTTCAATAATCACTGAAATCTTGATTTCAGAAGTGGAGATCATCAGGATATTGATGCCTTCTTCAGCCAATGCGGTAAACATTTTGCTTGCCACGCCTGCATGGGAACGCATGCCTACACCCACAATCGATACTTTTACGATGTCATCGCGTGTTGCAACTTCACGTGCGCCAATAGCCGTTGCAGTTTCTTCCAGAATCTTTTTCGCTTTCGCAAGCTCGCCACGGTTCACTGTGAAAGTAAAATCGGTTGTGCCGTCTTCTTCCACATTCTGGATAATCATATCCACTTCAATGTTTGCAGCACCGATTGGCGACAAAATTTTAGATGCAACACCTGGAACGTCAGGAACACCCAAAATTGTTAATTTTGCTTCGTCACGGTTAAATGCGATACCTGAGATAATTGGTTGTTCCATGTTGTCTTCTGCCTCAGTGGTAATAAGTGTGCCTACGTTTTGTTTAAATTCTTCATCGAATGCGCCATCGTCCTCATTATCAAAGCTTGATAACACACGTAATGGAACCTGATATTTACCTGCGAATTCAACAGAGCGAATTTGTAAAACCTTTGAACCCAAAGATGCCATTTCCAGCATTTCTTCAAATGAAATACGATCCACTTTTTTAGCTTTAGGTGCAACACGAGGGTCAGTGGTATATACGCCATCCACATCGGTATAAATTTGGCATTCATCTGCTTTTAATGCAGCAGCAAGCGCAACGCCAGAGGTGTCAGAACCACCACGACCTAAGGTTGTGATATTGCCGTCAGCATCAAAACCCTGAAAGCCTGCAACAACCAGAACACGGCCTGCATCAAGGTCAGCAGACATAACGTCAGTATCAATGGATTCGATACGCGCTTTGGTAAACGCGCTGTCAGTCTTGATACCGACCTGACGACCTGTATAGGATTTAGCTTCCACACCAATCGAGTTCAGTGCCATCGCTAACATGGAAATCGTAACCTGTTCACCCGTTGACACCATTTGGTCAAGTTCACGTGGGTCAGGGGTGGTGGTAATGGCTTTTGCAAGCGCAAGCAGGCGGTTTGTTTCACCACTCATTGCAGACACAACCACGACCACCTTGTGACCGTGATCATGCCAGCGCTTGACACGACGAGCAACATTTAAAATGCGCTCAGGAGTACCCATAGAAGTACCGCCATATTTCTGTACGATTAATGCCATAGTTGTTCCATATAAGCCATGACCCTGAGAGGCTTTCAGGGTCAGTTACACAAAAGTGAAGTTCTTATTGCTCAAGCCATGCAGGCAGGGCTGCAATCACTTGATCAAACTTCTCGTTGAGTGGCGCGCCACCTTGTGCCAAGTCAGGTTTACCACCACCTTTGCCACCCAGCTCTTGAGCTAAATGTTTGATGATGTCACCTGCTTTTAGAGTTGCAGCGTATTGTTTAGCGACAGAGGCGATTAAACTCACTTTATCACCGTCAACACCAGCTAAAATAATGACTGCATCTTCCAATTTTGATTTTACGCTGTCATGAAGATTGCGTAATGATTTGGCATCTAAACCTTTTACTGATGTGATAAGTGTTTGACGACCAGCAATTTCTTTCACTTGATCTAATAAATCAGCTGCTTGGAAGCTGGCTAATTTTTGATTCAATTGTTCAATTTGCTTTTGCAGACTTGATGCTGTTTCAACAATTGATTCAACTTTTTCTACAGTTTGATCTTTTTGCGCTTTCAATAAAGCATTGATCGTCTGAATATCAGCTTCAGCTTTTTGAACAACTTCAAGTGCTTTGGTACCCGTTACGGCTTCAATACGGCGAACACCAGCTGCTACACCACCTTCAGAAGTGATTTTGAATAAACCAATATCACCTGTGCGCTTAACATGAATACCACCACAAAGCTCGATAGAGAAGTTTTTCTCATCAATAATAGAACCCATAGCAAGTACGCGAACTTCTTCGCCATACTTTTCACCGAACAGCATCATTGCGCCTTTGGCTTTCGCTGATTCAATATCAAGTAATTCAGTGCTTACTGTCGTATTGGCAATCACTTCAGCATTGACCAAACGCTCAATCTGTTGCAATTGTTCAAATGAAACAGGTTGGTCATTAGCAAAGTCAAAACGCAAAATATCACTTGCAACCAAAGAACCTTTCTGTTGAACATGTTCACCCAGAATTTGACGTAAAGCGGCATGTAGAAGGTGAGTTGCAGAGTGGTTGCGTGCTGTTGCTGCACGAATATCCGCTTTAACCGTTGCTTCAACATTTTGAGTTGCTTTGAGGCTACCCATAGTGACGATACCTTGGTGTACAAAAGCGCCACCAGATTTTTTGGTATCTTGTACTTCAAAAATACCTGTATCGTTTTTGAAAATACCAGTGTCACCAATCTGACCACCACTTTCTGCATAGAAAGGGGTTTGGTTCAATACGATCAGTGCTTCATCGCCTTCGTTGATTTCATCAACTTGAACGCCATCTTTATAGATCGCAACAATTTGCCCCTGACCATTGGTTGCGTCATAACCGTCAAATTGAGTTTCGCCTTCAACTTTTACAATACTGTTGTAGTCAACTGCGAATTTACCTGCATCACGTGCGCGTTGACGTTGTGCAGCCATTTCAACTTCAAAACCAGCTTCGTCAATCGTAAGGTCACGTTCACGCGCGATATCAGCAGTTAAGTCAGTCGGGAAACCGTAAGTATCGTAAAGTTTAAATACAGTTTCACCAGCAATCACATTGCCTTTTAGCTGAGCCAATTCACCTTCAAGTAATTTCAAGCCTTGTTCAAGTGTTTTCGCAAATTGCTCTTCTTCTTTCAGCAGTTGCGCTTCAATGCGTGCCTGTTGTGCTGCAAGTTCAGGATATGCTTCACCCATGACTTCAATTAGCGGTTGCAACATCTTGTAGAAGAATGAACCCGTCGCACCGAGCTTGTTACCATGACGCACTGCACGACGAATGATACGACGCAACACATAACCACGACCTTCATTTGAAGGATTAACACCGTCAGCAATCAAGAATGAGCATGAACGTGCATGATCTGCAATCACTTTTAAAGAAGCTGGGTATTCAACTGGTTTATTTTTAGCTTTCGCTTCAGCTTCAATGGCAGTGGTATCCAAACCAATGATTTCAGCGGCTGCTTTTAATAAGTGTTGGAACAG
>CAZKJI010000154.1:0-5260 GCA_964553005.1 uncultured Acinetobacter sp.
CTTTGGTCACGTGACCGACAATAAATAAGGCGGTACCACTATTTTTAGCAAAACGGGTCAGTAGGGCGGCAGATTCACGAATCTGTGATACGCCACCTGGGGCAGACTGTAGTGTTTCGGTATAGAGTGTTTGAATTGAATCCAGAATTGCCACGACAGGCTTTTCCTCTGCCAAAACCTCACAAATACGTTCCACACAGGTTTCTGCCATTACCTTAAGCTGGTCTGTGGGAAGATCAAGGCGTTGTGCCCGTAATGCCACCTGAGAAAGGGATTCTTCACCAGTGACATATAAGGCAGTGCTTTTCTTGCTGGCCATGTGTGTTGCGGTCTGGAGCAGAATCGTTGATTTACCAATACCAGGATCACCGCCAATCAGCACCACTGAGCCTGTGACCAGACCACCACCCAGCACACGGTCAAACTCACTGATTCCCGTAGGAAGGCGAGTTTCGCGTGAAACTGAAATCTGATTCAGTGTGGTGATGTTGGCAACCTGTCCTGCATAACCACCCATTTTGGGACGGGCACGATGCGAAGTTGTTGGTTCTAGACGTACCTCAGTCAAGCTGTTCCATTCACCACATTCTGAACATTGTCCTGCCCACTTGGAGTGCTCAGCGCCACACTGTTCACAACGATAAACTGTTTTAACTTTGCTCATATTTAAGATACGTGATAGATCAATCAAAATTATTGAAAATGTAGCAATAGCGTATCCGAAATACAAATTTTATCTACAGACAGTCGCCAAACTTGAGTTTGGCACGTAAACTGCTACGCACAAGGAATGCCAGTTTAAATATCAAAGAGAGGAAAATTGAGTGAAAAAGCAACTAAAAAACCTGAAATTTTAAAAATATGAAGAAAATCTGCAAAAACTTTTTCTATTGTTAAAGTTTTTAAGCTAATTTTGTGACATAAAAACTGAGAGTTGAATATAACAATGTCAAATGAGTTTCTTGAGCCATCCAGTGAAAATGGAGGCCTGCACCGTAGTTTGTCCAACCGACACTTACAGTTGATTGCAATTGGTGGGGCAATTGGAACAGGATTGTTTATGGGATCGGGCAAAACCATTAGTTTGGCTGGTCCATCCATTCTGTTCATTTATGGCCTCATTGGTATCATGGTGTTTTTCGTCATGCGTGCATTGGGCGAACTACTTTTATCCAACCTGAATTATAAATCTTTTATTGACTTATCCACTGATTTAATTGGTCCCTGGGCGGGTTATTTTGTAGGTTGGACCTATTGGTTGTGTTGGGTCACCATTGGTATCGCCGATCTCTCCGCCATTATCTACTATCTGGAATTTTTCAATGGCGGTGAATCCTTTACACCAATGGGTGGGTTGCTGATCAGTACTGTTGCAATTCTATTTGTACTTGGACTGAATCTGGTCACTGTGAAGCTGTTTGGTGAAATGGAATTCTGGTTTGCAATGGTCAAGATCACCGCGATCATTGTGTTGATCGCCGTTGGTCTATGGATGATCTTTACTGGATTCACCAGCACCAATGGCACGGTTGCAAGCATTTCCAACCTGTGGACACATGGAGGCATGTTCCCGAAAGGTCTGGATGGCTTTCTTGCTGGATTCCAGATTGCCATTTTCGCCTTTGTTGGGGTGGAACTGGTAGGTACAACCGCCGCTGAAACACAGGATCCAAAGCGCAACTTACCAAAAGCGATTAACTCAATTCCAATTCGTATTATTATTTTCTATGTATTGGCACTGTTTGTGGTGATGTGTGTGACACCTTGGGACCAGATTAACCCTAAGGTCAGTCCATTCGTGAATATCTTCTCACAGGCAGGTGTTGCCTCTGCGGCGATTATTATGAATTTGGTGGTGTTATCTTCAGTGATGTCATCGATGAATAGTGGGGTATTTTCGACCAGTCGTATGTTGTTTGGTTTATCAACGGATCAACAGGCACCAAAATTATTTGGTAAATTGTCTAAATCTGCCGTTCCTTCAAAAGCATTGGTTTTCTCATCAATCTGTATCTTTATTGGCGCATTTGTACAGTTCATCTATAAAGTACAAACTGGAACCAATGATGAAGTGACAGCGTTTACTCTAGCAACCACTTTATCAACCATCCTGTTTATCTGTGTGTGGATCATCATTATGTGGAGTTATATCAACTACCGCAAAAATAGACCTGAACTGCATGCACAATCAACATTTAAACTGCCAGGTGGCGTGTTTACTTGTTGGGTGGTGATTTTATTCTTCCTTGCAACCATCTATTTCCTTGCGCTGGATGAAACCACACTGGAATCGTTAAAAGTCAGCCCAATTTGGTTCGTTATTTTGGCAATTGGTTATTTCTTTTATAAAAAGAAAAACTAGCAAGTAGCAGAATCCTTTTCTAAAAACGTCAGCGAAACGCTGGCGTTTTTTTATGGTTTTAGGCTTTAGCCAATCTAATGATCACGCTATACTGCTGCGAATTGTAAAAGTTAGGTGCTCAGATGCTTAAAGCCATTTGTTCCATCAGTTTATTATTGAGCAGTATGCTACTGACTGCATGTGGTCAGTCAGGGGCGTTGCAATTGCCATCTGACCCAAACCATGACAAACGCGCAAAATACCTGCTTTATAAAAATGAAACCTCTCAGGCTAAAACGTCATCTGATGATGTGAAAGCTGAAAACCAAGCAGCAACATCTTCAACAGTATCACAGACAACCTCACCTTAAGTTTGTAAATAAGGACATCTTCATGAGTTTCACTCGCATTAATGGAGTATTGCATGCTGAGCAATGTTCATTAGATCAGCTCGCACAGCAATTTGGCACGCCTTTATATGTTTACTCAAAATCTACATTTGAGAAGCATTATTTAGATATGCATCGTGCTTTTGATTTTATTGATCATCAAATCTGTTTTGCAGTGAAGTCAAACTCAAATATCGCTGTTCTGAATGTATTAGCAAAACTTGGTGCAGGTTTTGATATTGTGACGGGTGGGGAACTAGCACGTGTTCTCGCAGCAGGTGGCGAACCATCGAAGATCGTATTTTCTGGCTTAGGTAAGTCTGAAGCGGATATTGAAAAAGCTTTAAATGTTGGTATTGCCTGTTTTAATGTGGAATCACATGCTGAGCTGGACCGTATCCAGAAAGTAGCGGCGAAACTGGGTAAACAAGCCCCAATTTCTTTACGTGTCAATCCAGATGTCGATGCGAAAACCCATCCTTATATTTCAACAGGTTTGAAAGAAAACAAGTTTGGTATTCCAAGTGATACGGTCAATGAAACCTATCAATATGCAGCTTCACTGCCGAATCTTGAGATTGTTGGGATTGACTGCCATATTGGTTCACAGTTGACAGAAACCAAGCCATTTGTCGATGCGCTTGATCGGGTCATTTTAATGATTGAGCAGTTGAAAGGTCTGGGCATCAGCCTCAAACATATTGATATCGGTGGTGGTTTGGGAGTTTGTTATAAAGATGAGACCCCGCCAAGTCTTGCCGAATATGCCAATGCCATGCGTCCAGCTTTAGAAAAGCTTGGTCTCAAAGTGTACATGGAACCAGGGCGTAGTATTTCTGCCAATGCAGGCGTACTTTTGACCAAAGTTGATTTACTCAAACCAACCAATCATCGTAACTTTGCCATTATTGATGCAGCGATGAATGACTTAATTCGCCCAGCTTTATATGAAGCTTGGATGGATATTCAATCGGTGAATCCAAATCCTGATGTTGAAGTTAAAACTTGGGATTTAGTTGGTGCAATCTGTGAAACAGGTGATTTTCTGGGTAAAGAGCGTGATCTAGCTTTACAGGAAAATGATGTATTGGCGGTATTGGGCGCAGGTGCATACGGTTTTGTAATGAGCTCGAATTACAATACCCGTGGTCGTGCTGCCGAAGTTATGGTCAGTGGTGATCAAGCCTATTTAATTCGTGAACGTGAAACCATAGAATCACTTTGGGAAAAAGAACGTTTATTGCCTGAGGAGTAAATTGAGATGTATTTAGAATTTACCAAAATGCATGGTTTGGGCAATGATTTTATGGTCGTTGACCTGATCACACAGCGAGCTTATTTAGATACTTTAACCATTCAACGTTTAGCCGATCGTCATTTTGGTGTGGGTTTTGATCAACTTTTGATTGTTGAACCACCTGATTTTCCTGATGTTGATTTTAAATATCGAATTTTTAATGCTGATGGTTCTGAAGTCGAGCAGTGTGGTAATGGTGTACGTTGTTTCGCTCGCTTTGTACATGAGCGTCAACTGACGACCAAAACTAAAATTCGTGTACAAACTAAAGCGGGTATTGTTGAGCCTGAATTGGGTGCCAATGGGTGGGTTCGTGTAAATATGGGACCACCAAAATTTCTTCCAAAAGAAATTCCATTTCTTACCCAAGAACATGAAGATATTGAAGGCTTATACGCATTAGAACTTGCAAACAATCAAAGTATCAATATTGATGTGGTGAACATGGGGAATCCTCATGCTGTGACTATCGTACCTGATGTCTTAACTGCTGATGTTGAGCGTATTGGCCCACAAGTAGAATCACATACACGGTTCCCTTCACGGGTGAATGCGGGTTTTATGCAGATCATTGATGAAAAGCATATTCGTTTACGTGTGTTTGAACGTGGTGTCGGCGAGACTTTAGCCTGTGGTACAGGGGCTTGTGCAGCAGCGGTGAGTGGTATGCGCCGTGGTTTACTTGCCAATGAAGTTGAAGTTCAGCTTGCAGGTGGTAAGTTGCATATCGCTTGGCGTGAGGGTGATGTGGTCTGGATGACAGGTCCAACCACGCATGTTTATGATGCGCGTCTGGATTTAAGATATTTTCAGGGTTGAAAATTAAACAAGCATAAACCTATCTTGCGAGATGTGGGATAGGTTTTTTTATAACTAAAAAGGACATAAAAATGAATGGATTTGCAGCAGGGACATTGGTTCATACGGATAAAGGCTTAGTGCCAATTCAAAATATTAAAGTGGGTGATCTTGTTTTATCTATGACAGAAGATGAGTTAGGGCAATATATTTATAAACCCGTAACCAAAACAACTAAAATGACGAGAGAAATTTACAGACTACTTTATTGGGCAAGAGACCAATATGAGGAAGATACACCAAAAATACATTATGTTCTAACTACATTGGGGAATTGTATTTGGTCAATAGATAAAGAAAAATGGTTAAAAACCGATATGTATAGGACTTACGCACTATCATTTATAGATTCTCTGTGGTAGCAGATGATTTTTA
>CAZKJI010000155.1:0-5190 GCA_964553005.1 uncultured Acinetobacter sp.
TGTGGGAAAAACTCTTGCTATAGCAGAGGGTGAGGGGAGGAATATCCTTTATTTGACTAGGAGCAGTTTGTTAGATGAGGGATGTTCCTAATGTGAGTTGAGAATCCGAAAAGAAGCTTTAGCTTCTTAATTTAATTGACACCGTTTCAGAAATACCTAAATGGGAGGTTTTTGATTGATTCAGGAGCTTTTCTTATTTATTAGTACTTGTAGTTAATCATATATTCCATATTGCGTATATTCGAATATTCATATATAAAAGGCTGTCTGTTTAAGAGATTATACTCATGGATCAAATGCCAAAAGTTCAAATTTACCATAATCCTGCCTGTGGCACGTCTCGTAACACTTTGGCGCTTATTCGCAACACGGGGATCGAACCAGAAGTAATTGAATATCTGATTACGCCACCATCAAAAGATCAGCTGATTAAAATGATTCAGGACTCTGGTTTAAGTGTTCGTGATGTGTTACGCAAAAATGTAGATGCTTATACTGAACTTAATTTAGACGATGCGAACTGGACAAATGAGCAATTGCTTGATGCTATGCTTGAACATCCCATCCTGATTAACCGTCCTTTGGTCGTGACAGATTTGGGCACTCGTTTATGTCGCCCATCTGAAGTAGTGCTAGATATTCTACCTTTGCCGCAATTGAAAGCTTTCGCTAAAGAAGATGGTGAAGTCATCATTGATGAGCAAGGCAGACGCTTAAAATAAAAGGTGAAACCCCTAACGCTGTTGGACTTTGTATCAGTGTAGAGCAGGAGATCTAAATGGAGAACATTGTCGTAATTTTTGCTTGGTTAAATGATGTTCTACTTAAAATGACCTGGCTCTCGGATGGGGTGCGCTGGTTCGTTGAAAATGTATTTGGTTTATCCGTTGCAACCCGGTTGGGTGGTAGTGTCCATTTCTTTATTTATGATGTATTCAAGATCTTTATTCTGCTTTCAGTGTTGATCTATACATTATCTTATATTCAAAGCTATTTCCCTCCAGAACGTACTCGGCTGATTTTAGGTCGGATGACAGGAATCAAAGCCAATATCACGGGGGCATTACTCGGTACTATTACGCCATTTTGTTCATGTTCTTCGATTCCGTTGTTTATTGGTTTTACCCGTGCAGGACTTCCGGTAGGCGTCACTTTTTCCTTTCTGATTTCATCACCACTTGTTGACTTGGCTTCCATTATTTTATTGGCGAGTATCTTTAACTGGAAAATTGCATTGGTCTATGTGTTACTTGGATTAGTGCTGGCAGTCATCGGCGGGTCATTAATCAGCTACTTGAAAATGGAAAAGTATGTGGCTGAATTTGTGACTCATCATCAAACAATCTCAGGTGACGATGAAGATTTCAGCATGACTGCAAAAGAGCGGCGTACATTTGCTTGGGAACAGGTGACAGACATTTTTAGTAAGGTCTGGCTTTATGTCTTGATAGGTGTCGGGATTGGTGCGGCAATTCATAACTGGATTCCTGAGCAGTGGATTACTGCCTTAGTTGGTCAGGAACACTGGTATTCCGTACTGATTGCCACGATTGTCGGAATGCCAATGTATGCGGATATCTTTGGCACCTTGCCGATTGCAGAAGCACTTGTGACTAAAGGCGTTGGCTTGGGGACGGTTTTAGCGTTTATGATGGCGGTCACCGCACTTTCTCTGCCATCGCTAATCTTGTTAAAACAAGTGGTGAAAACCCGTTTATTGAGCCTGTTTGTAGGGATTGTTATTGTGGGAATCTTGATTGTTGGTTATAGCCTGAATACTTTGGGTTATTGGTTTTTATAAAAAGTGTGGAGAATAAAGATGCAAATTAAAGTTTTAGGAACAGGTTGTCGTAAATGCAAAGCCTTATTGGCTGCAACTGAAGAAGCTGTAAAAAGTACGGGTGTTCAGGCAGAAATTGAATATGTAACTGATATGATGCAAATTGCTGAAACAGGGTTGTTAAGTACGCCAGGTCTGATCATAGATAATCAAATCGTTTCAAGTGGCAAAGTTTTGGAACCACAAGCCATTGTGGAGTTGATTGAAAAAAATAAATAAGTGTATGTGGAAAATTGTAAAAAAGACCTGTGGCATAAGCCACGGGTCTTTTTTATTTGTGTCTTGAGATGTTAAGAAGTTTTAAATTTTTCCCTTTCTGGCAAGCATATACGGATATGGGTATACTTTTATAATGAGTACTCTTTACCGAATATATGGATATGTGTATATTTGCATAATAGAATGGGAGCAGTTATGGACCACGTTCAGTTTTTTAAATGTTTATCTGATGAAACACGTCTCAGTATTGTCATGCTTATCGCAGAAAACGAAGAGCAATGTGTTTGTGATTTGACAGATAAACTCCAGTTAAGCCAACCAAAAATTTCACGGCATTTAGCCCTGTTAAGATCAAGTGGTTTGCTGAATGACCGTCGGCAAAAGCAGTGGGTGTATTACAGTCTTAACCCACAACTACCTGAATGGTGCTTTGAAATTCTGAATACACTTAAACGTAGCAATGTTCCCGTGTTATTTGATCCCTCAGCTCTATCGATTCAGAGCCATTGCGAGTAAGTTTTTATGAAATTTTTGTTTCTGTGCACGGGTAACAGTTGTCGCAGTATTCTTTCTGAAGTTCTGTTTAATAGTCGAGCGCCTGAAGGTTGGGTAGCTTATAGCGCTGGAAGTAAACCTTCTGGCCAAGTTCATCCGTTAACCATTCAGACTTTACAGAACCTGGGTTTGTCTACCGAAGGTTTGTCGAGTAAAACGATTGATGCCTGTGAACAGTATCAGCCCGATGTCGTCATCACCGTGTGTGATGCGGCAGCACAAGAAGCTTGCCCGTTGTATTTAGGAGGAGCAATCAAAGCACATTGGGGTCTATCTGATCCATCACATTTAGATTTGCCTGAACAAGAAAAATTACAGGCATTTTTAAGTACTGTAGAACATATTAACAAACGCTTAGATGCACTTTTTGCATTAGATACCCATCACATGAGCCGTCCTCAGCTTATTGCTGAAATTAATCAAATTTCCCATCTTTAAGCGAGCAGATCATGTCTAAACCAGGATTATCCTTTTTGGATCGCAACCTGACGCTATGGATTTTTGTGGCCATGGCACTGGGTGTTGCGATTGGGGTGGTATTTCCACAAGCATCCGTCGCATTGGACGCAATGAGTGTAAATTCAGTCAACTTGCCAATTGCGATTGGTTTGATTTTGATGATGTATCCACCATTAGCCAAAGTAGATTATGCAGCTTTGCCCAAAGTATTTCAGGATAAAAAAACATTAGCGCTCTCTCTGATTCAGAACTGGCTGATTGCGCCAGTGCTGATGTTTGTATTGGCGATAGTCTTCTTGAGTGATTACCCAGAATACATGACAGGTCTGATTCTGATTGGCTTGGCGCGTTGTATTGCCATGGTACTGATCTGGAATGGACTGGCATGCGGGGACAATCAATACGGTGCTGCATTGGTCGCATTTAACAGCATTTTTCAGATTCTGTTCTTTAGCAGTTATGCCTGGTTCTTCCTGACCTATCTGCCGCCATTTTTTGGGATAGAAGGGAATGTCATCAATGTTGATTTCTGGACCATTGCCAATGCTGTCCTTATCTACTTGGGGATTCCATTCCTGATGGGCTTCCTGACGCGTCTATCTTTAGTGAAAGCCAAAGGTCTGGACTGGTATCAGAATCAGTTTCTACCCAAAATTGGTCCACTCAGCTTATTGGCCTTGTTATTCACCATTGTAGCCATGTTTAGCTTGAAAGGCGGTGATGTAGTGAGTTTGCCAATGGATGTGTTGCGGATTGCAATTCCATTGACGCTTTACTTTGTCGTGATGTTCTTTGTCAGCTTTTTCATGAGTAAGTGGATGGGGAATGACTATCCCAAAACCACCGCAATTTCATTTACCGCAGCAGGTAACAATTTTGAGTTAGCGTTGGCCGTTGCGATTGCTACCTTTGGTTTGGCTTCACCAATTGCCTTTACTACGATTATTGGCCCATTGGTTGAAGTGCCCGTGCTGATTGCACTGGTTAGCGTATCCTTGTGGCTGAAGAAAAAATATTATCCAAATTCTTAAGAGGCAAAGATGACACTCCCTAATCTTGAATCTGATCTTTTACCGACACCAACTTTTGCGGAAGTGCAGGCTAAAGAACTAAGTCACCCACCACGTATCTTATTGCTATATGGCTCAAACAGAGAGCGTTCATATAGCCGCCTAGCTGTGATGGAAGCTGGGCGAATTCTTGAGCGTTTTGGTTGTGAGGTTAAAATCTTTCATCCCAAAGGTTTACCTTTACCTGAAGATGGTGATCTGGAACATCCAAAGGTTAAAGAGCTGCATGAATTGTTGGCTTGGTCTGAAGGCATGGTTTGGTGTTCGCCTGAGCGGCATGGTTCGATGAGCTCAATCTTCAAAGCACAGATTGATTGGATTCCACTTGCTGCAGGAGCAATTCGTGCTACGCAGGGTAAAACACTGGCTTTGATGCAGGTGAGCGGTGGATCACAGTCTTTTAACAGTGTAAACCAGATGCGAATTCTTGGGCGCTGGATGCGGATGATCACGATTCCAAATCAGTCTTCTGTTCCTAAAGCCTTTTTGGAGTTTGATGAGGAAGGACGGATGAAGCCTTCATCGCTATATGATCGTATTGTTGATGTAATGGAAGAGCTATACAAGTTTACTTTGCTGACTCGCGGTCAGAGTGCCTATTTGACCAACCGTTATTCGGAGCGAAAAGAATCGGCTGAAGAACTGTCTAAACGAGTCAATCAGCGTAATCTTTAAAGCTGATTTGTCATGGTGTGAGCAGGGTAACGGATGGCTCGATCGTTTGTTTAATCGTAAGCATCCGCTGAGCCCCACTTTTCTAACTCATTAATACCACGATAGTGTCCAATAAATTTTAAGAGGACACTATCGGAGTGCTATTTGGTCAGAAAACAGGAGTTCACAGGATACGTGAACCGTTATTTTGATTGTATCAGATGATGTTGAATTGGCGGGTAACGATCTTAAGTACAACAGGTCATCTAATGTCTAGATTGTCTTTTTTGATGCTTTAATCATAATGGCTGTCAATAAATAAAGAGTTTAAACCTGAGAATTAGGGCTTGTTGAGAATTAACAAAGGCAACTGATTAATTTATAATAGTACTA
>CAZKJI010000156.1:0-5152 GCA_964553005.1 uncultured Acinetobacter sp.
CCTGCACCACTGCCTTCACCTAAACGCAGGTTCATGTTTAAAATCGGTTGGGCATTTAATTCTTTTAAAATACGTTGATGACCATATTCAGCCGATTGATGACCAAATAACATCCATGCCCTGACCTTTGCCTGAATACGAACCGCACATAAGGCAGCAACCGAGCTGATAAAACCATCAACAACGATTGGCAACCCCATTTGTGCGCAACGCAGATATGCGCCTGTCATGGCGGCAATTTCCAGCCCACCGACCGCTGTCAAAATTTTCAACGGATTATTGGTCACATCATTTTTATGTAATTTCACTGCCTGATCAATCACATAAATTTTGTGTTGCAGTTGTTCAATATTAATCCCTGTACCCAGACCTGTCAGTTGCTGTGCTGATTCATCTAACAATAAACAGGCAAGTGCTGAAGCAGAACAGGTATTGCCAATCCCCATCTCACCTGCAATAAAAATATCAGCCCCTTTCGATTTCGCCAGGTCTACGCTATTTTTACCCAATTCTAAGGCGGCCTGACACTCTTGCCCAGTCATTGCAGCCTGTTTGGTAAAATTCGCCGTACCCTCACGAATACAGTGGCGTTCAATACCTGCATATTCGTAAGTATCACCCACAGTTCCACAGTCAATCACCTGTAAATGGGCCTGATGATGTTTGGCAATCACACTGATCGCTGCACCGCCTAATGCAAAATTTTGCAGCATTTGGCGGGTTACAGCTTGCGGATACGCCGAAATATTTTCCTCCACCACGCCATGATCGCCTGCAAAAATGCTAATCCACGGTTTATTGATTTTTGGAAAAACCGTGCCCTGCAAACCGGCTAAAGTCATTGCAATCTGTTCTAAATCACCCAATGCACCTGTCGGTTTAGTCAATTGCAGTTGACGCTGTTCAGCCTGCAATTTTGCATCCTGATCAGGATGCTGAATTGGCGCTAAATACCAATGAATTTGTTCAGCCATATTATTTTTCACCTTTTAAAATCATTGGAAATCCTGCCACACAAAACACCACTTTATCCGCCAATTGACCTAATGCCTGATGTAAACGCCCTGCCTCATCCACAAAACGTCGGCTGATTTCACCCATCGGCACAATACCAAGCCCTGTTTCATTACTCACTAAAATGATGTCTGATTTTAATTGGGGTAATACTTTCAGTAATTTTTCGGTTTGTTGCTGCTGTAATGCTGTATCTTCAGCCAATAATAAATTGGTCAGCCATAAGGTCAGGCAATCCACCAAAATGAGTTGATTTTCCTGATCAAGTTGCAGCAATTGATCTGCCAGAAAAATCGGCTCTTCACAGAGTTGCCAATGACTTGGACGTTGTTGCTGATGATGTTGAATGCGTTGCTGCATTTCTTCATCCAATGCCTGCGCCGTTGCGATATAGACAATTGATAAACCACAGTCTTTAGCAACCTGTTCAGCCAAACGGCTTTTACCTGAACGTGCGCCACCTAAAATCAGTTGCAACATATTTAACCTAATGGAATTTGATGATAAGGATAAAGTAATCCTTGTAAAATCTGGGCTTTATAATAGCCGAAAGTGAGCTGATTGACCTGAACTTTCATGTTTTTTAGTGGCAGTTTTTGAATACATTGCAGCACTAAATCACTGGCCCAAGTATCACTATAAAGCCCCAATGTGATATGCGGACAATAATCAACTGCTGCAATCTCCGTTGAACTTTGTGCAAGTTGCTTACGAATTTTACTCAGAATATTCTTTTGGTCATGGATATGCAGGAACAATGCACTGCTAAAGCTATCAATCTGGATAATTTCCAGCTCAAAGGGTTCTAGCTGTAGTTGTTGAAGTAATTCAATCTGATGGTTTAAGGTCTTAATTTCAAAATCATCATCAAAATTGGGATGATGAGAAGTTAAGAAACCGCAGACAAATAGTGTGATGTGATATTGGCGTTGATTCGACTGAATCAATAAATCTGAAAATTGTGCCCTGATCTCATTTAAATAGTGGATGAGTTTAGGTTGGCAAATCTCAATATACCACACACCATAGTCAGAGCGTCCACGATGCCATTCAGGATAGTCTCGAATGTCAGTAGCGATCAGTTGACTGGATGCTTGTAATAACACAACATTTAGAATGACTTTAAAGTTGTGCTATTCAAACATAAATTGCCAAAAAACTTAAGGCTGAATATTAAATTTAGACATATTCAGCCGAAGTCATCCAGGCTTTTTGGACATTGGAATAAAGTGGAGTTTTTTGAAGTTGTTGCTGAATTCCCTCATACAACAAGTTAAGCAATTCCTGTTTCTCGCAATCTGAAATATCCATTTTCCCAACATTTTCCTGTAGATGCTGCACAATTTCAATTTCATCCAATGCCAGTATGGTCAAGGCATATACATATCCAGCAATTGCACCTTTTAGCAGAGCTTGGTGTGGAAGCTGTTGTTGAATATGATTCTCAATACTGCCTAAAACTCGCTCATTTACATTTAACTTGCATAAAGGATTTCTTGCGACACGTTCACAAGGGTCTTTATAAGCTGATCGACAAGAATTTAAAAAACTTTCTGCCATACGATCCAGCTCTTTCGACTGGTTTGGCACAATACTTCCCAAACCCAGTTTCATCTCATCAACCAATTGAATCATAAAGTTTCTAAGTTCTGAATCGGCCAAGGCAATACCGATGGTTTCATGTCCGTCTAGACTCGCCTGCCACGCCAGCATGGCATGACAACCATTCCACAAACGATTCTTGATAATCTGAATATCGGAAATATGATCAACTAGAATCATTTGGCGCATTTTGCTCAGCAACGGACTGCGATTTTCCACATAAATCGGCATATCCACTTCGCTATTGAACAAAATTAAGTCCATATTTTGTAAAAACTGCCCCGCCTGAAATTGTCCGCGCATATCCTCCAGACACGCCGTGAGTTGCTGTTCCTGTTTTTCAGACAACGCCGTTTCATCTGACAATTCTATGGTGTCCTGATTTAAATCATTCTGATATTGCTTAAATAAACGGTGCTTGATGTTTAACTGGCGATACAGTGCCTGATCGCTGAGTTTGGATACCATTCGATTAACCACGGTGTCACAGAAATAGTGTTCACTTAAAATATGCTCGGCAATATCCTCATCCGTGATTTCAAGCAATGCTTCACGGAGACATTTTAGAATCAGGAACTTGGCTCCCACCTTGTTCAACACAATTAGGAATGTAATCGGTTCATCGTTCTGTGTATCCTGTGACATAAAACGTGCCAGTAAACCTTTGGCAATGATTTTTGCTTCAGATGCAATCGCCTGTTCAGGTAGACACAGTGCAATCAAACTGGATTGCATATACATATCCAACATCTGCTGTTCATTGTCAGCATTGATCACTGTTAGATTCTCAATCCGCTCATCATAAGAACACTGACCATAGCGAATGCTGTAGCTAGCAAAACTATTGACTGACTCAAGATATAAACGATTTCGTGTCGATGCCAAAATTCGCTGCGGTCGGGTGAAACCATCCCAGTGCGATAAAATCTGGGCAATATATCCACCACCAATCGCGCCAAAACCATGAATCCCCACAGTCAACTGGTTCAGGCTTTGTGGAAATGGCTCCTGTAGCTGAGGCATACCCATTTCGGGAATATACTGATCCAAAGCATTTAGACACTCATACATATCCTGATAATAAAAATTTGCTTTGGAAAGCATCTGGTCATTGGGTTCTTTAATATCTTTAAATAGCAGCGTAATACCACCTGCATCACAGGCTGAGCAAATTCCATTTTCGGAGTCTTCAAACATTAGGCATTGTTCAGGCTGTAAATTTAGCTTTTGGGCAGCCTGTATAAAAATTTCAGGATGTGGCTTGCCCCGTTCAACTTCATCACCACAGACCAGTAAATCAAAAAATTTATAGACATTGGCATTAATTAAATATTCTTCCGCAATTGCTCGGCGGCTTGAAGTCGCAACGGCCATTCTTAAACCAGACTTTCTTAAACGCTCCAGAACCTGCATCAGCCCTTTCTTGATTGGAACACCATTTTGACGAATCAACTCAAGTTCCAGCGTATCGGCACGTTGACGAATCTCTTGATAGGAGATGTTGTCTCCATAATATTTTTTTGCAAGTTGTTCAGCAGTTTTGGCACTCAAGCCCAAGCACTGCATCAAATAATCATCTGAAAATTCCTGTCCAATGAGTTCCTGAGAGGCCTGTTTTAGTGTCTGAAAGCGTAGTCGCTCTGTATCAAACATTGTTCCATCCATATCAAAAATTGCCCCCTGGACAGGATAATCATGAAAAATCAGCATTGTTACTCCTTTGTTTTGTTATACGCTTTATAGGGTAACTAAAAAATAGGCTTAAAATTCAAATAGTAAACAAATGAAATAAATTTGAACAAAAAACAATCAAATGTGTTTTAATTTATATATAAATATCCATTTATTGATCAAAAAAGTTGCATCATTCAAAAAAATATGATTTTTTTAATCATTTTAGCGTTAATTTATAGGAGAAAACTCTTCTAGGATGGATTTTATTGATCATCTTATATCAATATTTTCAGTAATACCTAAGCATAAACGGCCCTAAAATTCTACCATTCCATATATCTACTGATCCAAAATATCCGAAAAAGTTGCGCCAAGCAGTTTTGCCAAATGTTGCGGGTTCAGACCAATATCCAATCCCCTTTTTCCACCACTCACATAAATTTTGGTCAATGCTTGCGCCGTTGCATCAATCACGGTGTTTAGGCGTTTCTTCTGTCCCAAAGGACTAATTCCCCCAACCAGATAGCCTGTTAAACGCTCCGCATCTTTTGGATTGGCCATTTGTAGTTTCTTACATCCAACTGCTGTGGCAACTTTCTTTAAATTAAGTTGATGATTGACAGGTAAAATGGCAACGAAAAAGTTTTTTTCGTCAGTTACCAGTAAGGTTTTAAACACTTCCTCTACCCGAAGATTCAGTTTTTCTGCCGCTTCCAAACCAAAGCTTTTAGCATTGCTATCATGTTCATACTCATGAATTGAAAACGGGATTTTATTCTTTTCTAATAACTTGCAGGCTGGAGTCATAATTCTTTAGGACAATCTAATTTAGGTTTAAAGCTGGTATAAGTGTAGCAAATTT
>CAZKJI010000157.1:0-5068 GCA_964553005.1 uncultured Acinetobacter sp.
ATTCACCATGCAGGTTCGCCTTGGGAATTAGGTTTAAGTGAAGCGCATCAAGCACTTCGTGTAAATGATTTGCGTGGTAAGGTGCGTGTACAAACTGATGGTGGTTTAAAAACAGGTCTGGATGTAATCAAAGCAGCAATTTTAGGTGCTGAAAGCTTTGGTTTCGGTTCTACACCAATGATCGCATTAGGTTGTAAATATCTCCGTATTTGCCATCTGAATAACTGTGCAACTGGTGTTGCAACTCAACAAGATCATTTACGCCAAGAACATTATATTGGTGAGCCACAAATGCTCATTAATTTCTTCAAGTTTATTGCTGAAGAAACACGTGAATGGTTAGCAGCACTTGGTGTTGCGTCATTGAAAGATTTGATTGGTCGCGTAGATTTACTTGAAGTTTTACCAGGTGAAACTGAAAAGCATGCTCATCTTGATCTCAGTGCTTTATTGACTTCACATCCGTCTGCTGAAGGCAAAGCTCAGTATTGCCAAGTTCAAGGTAATGCGCCATTTGATAAAGGTGTATTGGCTGAGAAAATGGTGGCTGAGATGTTACCAGCAATTGAAGCAGGTACAGGTGGTTCGTTTAACTTCACTGTCGGTAACTGTGACCGTTCGATTGGTGCGCGTATTTCTGGTGAAATTGCACGTCGTTATGGCAACTTGGGTATGGAAAACAGTCCAGTAGTCATGAATCTTGTAGGTACTGCTGGTCAGTCACTTGGTGTTTGGAACGCTGGTGGTTTGCATATCAAACTTGAAGGTGATGCAAACGATTACGTGGGTAAAGGCATGGCGGGTGGTCGTGTTTCGATCTTCCCACCAAAAGGTTCACCGTTCCAAACACAAAATACTGCAATCATCGGTAACACTTGTTTGTATGGTGCGACTGGCGGTAAGTTATTTGCTGCGGGTACTGCGGGTGAGCGTTTCGCTGTTCGTAACTCAGGTGCTTTTGCAGTCATTGAAGGTGCTGGCGATCACTGCTGTGAATATATGACAGGTGGTGTGGTAACTGTCTTAGGTAAAGTTGGTCATAACTTTGGTGCGGGTATGACAGGCGGTTTCGCTTATGTACTTGACCTTGATAATGACTTTGTAGACTACTACAACCATGAGCTGATTGACCTAAATCGTATCTCTACCGAGTCGATGGAAGATCACAAAGAAAATCTACTGCGTATCCTTGATGAACATATCAAAGAAACAGGTAGTGCTTGGGCATATAAAATCCGTAATGAGTTCGACTTCTATAGTCGTAAGTTCTGGCTTGTAAAACCAAAAGCTGCTAATTTGCAATCGCTTTTGAAAACAACCCAAGCTGATCCACAATAATTCCACGACTGCAAAGACATAGGCAGGTGCAGAGGTGAAGGACACCACTGCGCCTACCCACGGAGAGAGACATGGCAGAACGCCTCAATAATGACTTTCAATTTCTGGATGTAGCACGCCAAGATCCAGAGAAAAAAGATATTACTGTCCGCAAAGCAGAGTTTGTGGAAATTTATAAACCCTTTACTGCGGAAGTTGCTGCGAATCAAACGCACCGTTGCTTAGGGTGTGGTAACCCGTATTGTGAATGGAAATGCCCAGTACATAACTATATTCCAAACTGGTTAAAGCTGATTGCAGAAGGTCAAATTTTCCAAGCGGCTGAACTTTGCCATCAAACCAATACCTTGCCAGAAGTTTGTGGTCGTGTTTGTCCGCAAGACCGTTTGTGTGAAGGTGCATGTACTTTAAATGATGGCTTTGGTGCTGTCACGATTGGTAATGCAGAAAAATATATTAATGATACAGCGTTCGCTTTAGGCTGGCGTCCAGATATGTCTGGCGTGAAATGGACCAATAAAAAAGTGGCCATTATTGGTGCGGGTCCAGCGGGTTTAGGCTGTGCTGATATTCTTGCCCGTGGCGGTGTGAAACCAGTTGTATTTGATAAACGCCCTGAAATTGGTGGTTTACTTACATTTGGTATTCCAGAATTTAAAATGGAAAAAGATGTGATGAAACGTCGTCGTGAAATCTTCACGGGGATGGGTATCGAATTCCGCTTAAATACTGAAATCGGTGTCGATGTAACGATCGAACAGTTGCTTGCTGAATACGATGCAGTATTCATGGGTATGGGAACATACACTTATATGAAAGGTGGTTTCCCTGGTGAAGATCTTGATGGGGTTTACGATGCATTAGATTTCTTAATTGCGAATGTAAATCGTTGCCAAGGCTGGGAAAAAGATCCAAGTGAATACATCAGTGTAGATGGCAAAAAGGTGATTGTTCTGGGTGGTGGTGATACTGCGATGGACTGTAACCGTACTTCATTACGCCAAGGTGCGCATGATGTGACATGTGCTTACCGTCGTGACGAAAGCAACATGCCGGGTTCTGCGCGCGAAGTGAAGAATGCCTATGAAGAGGGTGTGAAATTCCTATTCAATCGTCAACCAATTGAAATTGTCGGCGAAAATGGCAAAGTAACTGGTGTTAAAGTGGTGACTACCCAAATGGGTGAGCCTGATAGCCGTGGTCGTCGTAGTCCTGAACCTGTTCCGGGTTCTGAAGAAATTTTACCAGCAGATGCAGTATTACTTGCATTTGGTTTCCGTCCAAGTCCTGCGGATTGGTTTGGTTCTGCAAATGTAAGTTTAGATGGTTCAGGTCGTGTCGTTGCGGCAGAACAACAAGAATTTAAATTCCAAACATCTAATCCAAAAATCTTCGCTGGCGGAGATATGGTGCGTGGTTCTGACCTTGTTGTGACTGCAATTTGGGAAGGTCGCCAAGCAGCAGAAGGTATTTTAGATTACTTAGGTGTCTAATTCATCTTTTTAGTTTGATTGCGATAAAGCCTGCTCAAGCAGGCTTTATTTTTTTCATCTTATCTTTTTGGTAGTTTTAGCAAATCTTGTAAGCTTTCTGCCCTGTCCCTGATCATTTTTCAGCATGATACTCGAAGACCAATCAGGAAATTGTGCAGGCAATAAAGATGGCTCTTGTAAATGCAAATTCAGAGAAAATTATTTAAATCTTTCCAAGGCATTTGGGGTTACAGTACAACGGTTACAGTTCTCAGATGATTCTATGCAATGATATAAAGATTTCAACAAATAAATGTTACACAGCGAACAAAAAATCACATTACAATGAATTATTGCAAAAAATATAAAGAAAAACCTGAGGATAAATTTTTATGAAAGTTATTAAGAAAACCGCATTAGCAACCGTATTAACAAGCACCTTATTGTTCACAGGCTGTGGCTATAACACCTTGCAGGTGAAAGATGAGGCGGTCAATGCTTCCTGGTCTGAAGTACAAAACCAGTATCAACGCCGTGCTGACCTTGTGCCTAATTTGGTCAATGTGGTTAAGGGCTATGCCAAACATGAAGAACAAGTCCTCACAGAGGTTACGCAAGCTCGTTCTAATGTTGCGGGTTTAAAAGTGGATAAAGAAGTTTTAGAAGACCCAGCGCTATTCGAAAAATATCAACAAGCACAAAGTCAATTGACAGGTGCATTATCTCGTTTGATTGCTGTTTCTGAAAATTATCCAGATTTAAAAGCCAATGAACAATTCCGTGATTTACAAGCACAATTGGAAGGTACAGAAAATCGAATTGCGGTTGCTCGTAATCGATATATTACGACAGTGCAAGATTACAATTCATATGTGCGTCAGTTCCCACAAGCAATGACGGCAAAAGTCATTGGTATGAAAACTAAAGAGAACTTTAAAGCGGAACAGTCGGCTCAACAAGCGCCAACAGTTTCATTTAATTAAGATTTGAAATTGATCTTGATGGGTTTGGAGTTGCCATATGTTGGAAAAAATTAGACAAAAACTTAAGCAGCTTTCGGCTGTTCTCATGATTGTTTTTGTAACACTATTTTTTCCACATACAGTTTGGGCTGAGGTTGCGACTGCAACAGATGAAACTGATTTAGTTGTTGCAGGTAAAATGATTCAGCAGCCACAACAAAATCAATCACAACCAAACACTACAGCACAACACGCACCTATTTTACCGCAAGTTGCCAATGATATGGCTGAGGGTGAATCCATACGTGGTTTACCGACATTAAATCAGCCCATCATAGATCAAGCCAAAATATTAAGTGAGGCGGAAACACAGCAACTCAATCAAAAAATACTGACGTTGTATCAGCAGGGTAAAGCTCAGATTGGGGTGATTATTGTACCCACCACTGGACAGGAAGCTATTTTTGATTTTGCTTTACGTACAGGTGAAAAATGGCAATTAGGTTCTGCTAAACGTGATAATGGTTTGTTGATGGCAATTGCAGTCAATGATCGCAAAATTCAGATTCTAACAGGCTATGGTCTCGAAGGTGTTTTACCTGATGTGGTTCTTAGCCGCATTATTCGTAATCAAATTACACCCTCTTTTAAACAAGGTCAGTATGCACAAGGAATCTCATCAGGTTTGGATGAAATTAGCCGTATTGTGAACCAAGATCCAGAAATTGCCCAACAGGCTGCCCAAGAATTAAAAGACCGTCATGAACAAGCTTTACGTGAGCAACAAGCGAAAGATAATACGCTAACTATGGCGCTATTTATCCTGATTGCTGGTGTTGTTGGTTCATTCATTGTTGGCAACCGTTTAAGTGCCTCCACTGCGGCAGTAGCTGCAACTGTTGCGGGACTAGTCAATGGTGCGGGGCTTGTGATGAGTTTATTACTCGGTATTGGAATTTTCTTTCTACTGATTACTTCATTGGCACAGCTTATTTTTCAAGCCTTTTTGTCGGGTGGTGGACGAGGGGGCGAGGTGGAGGTGGTATTGGTGGAGGAAGTGGTGGTGGATATAGTGGCGGTGGCGGTAGTTTTGGTGGAGGAGGAGCATCAGGTTCATGGTAATAAAGACAGATACAACACAGATTATTACCCAGCCTAAGCTGGATGAGCAGGTTCAACCAAGCTTAAAGCGCTGGTTTAAACACTTCCTCTATATATCTTCTATGCATAATTATTTCAATAAAAACGATAGGATACAGATCGCTAAGGCTGTGCAGCATGCTGAAAAAGGTCATG
>CAZKJI010000158.1:0-5042 GCA_964553005.1 uncultured Acinetobacter sp.
GTTTCACCAATCCCCACCATCAAACCACATTTCGTTGGTACGTCAGGACAGTATTCTTTAAACATTTTTAAAAGATTTAAAGAATGTTGATAGTCAGAACCTGGGCGCATTGCTTTGTATAAGCGAGGAACAGTCTCGATATTATGATTGAAAACATCGGGTGGACATTCGGTCATGATGCGTAAGGCAATATCCATACGCCCACGGAAATCTGGAACTAAAATTTCTAATAACGTTTTTGGACTGAGTGCGCGAGCTTCTTTAATACAATCCACAAAGTGTTGAGCACCACCATCTAAAAGATCATCACGATCTACAGAGGTGATAACTGCATATTTCAAACCCAAGTTTGAAATAGTTTCCGCCATATGACGAGGTTCATCAGGATCAAGTGCATTTGGTCGACCATGAGCAACGTCACAGAAAGGACAGCGACGAGTACAAATATCGCCCATAATCATAAAAGTCGCAGTACCACCACCAAAACACTCTGGAAGGTTAGGGCAGGCAGCTTCTTCACAAACAGTATGGAGTTTTTGCGAACGTAGAGTTGTTTTTATACGCTGAACCTCTTCAGGTGCAGTCATTTTGACGCGAATCCAGTCTGGTTTACGAGGCACTTCAACCGTAGGTATAACTTTTACAGGAATTCTTGCGACTTTTTCAGCGCCACGAAGTTTTATACCCTGTTCAGGTTTACGGTGTTCAGACATATTTCACTTTTCCCTTCATTATTGAACCGATCAAGACTGCATTATTATAGTCAAGTTTGCAGTAGAAACAGGTATTCATTTTGAAAATGTCAATATTTAAAATATATGGTTGAGAAATACATCAAGCCATAGCATATTAGTTATCATATATATAGAAGTAAACAGCGAAGAGACAAAGGAGCTTTGAATGCCACGTAAGAAAGAGGTCGTTGGGGGGAATATTGTGAAGTTTGATGCAGTTGTTCTCGGTTCTGGCCCAGCTGGTGAAGGCGCGGCAATGAAGCTAGCTAAAGCAGGTAGACGTGTAGCGATCGTTGATATACGTGATCAACTTGGTGGTAATTGTGCTCACGTAGGAACAATTCCGAGTAAAGCATTACGTCAAACAGTATCAAGTATTATTCGATATCAACGTGACCCAATGTTTCAAAAGGTCGGTGAGTGGAAACAATTCACCATGAAACAAGTGCTACGTAATGCACATAAGGTAATTCAACAGCAAGTTGATACGCATACACGTTTCTATGATCGCAACAAAATTGATGTGTTTCATGGACGTGCTTATATCCAAGATAAAAATACGGTTTTGATTTTTGGTCAGGACGGAATCAAAGATACGATCATTTGTAAGCAAATCGTGATTGCAACAGGTAGTCGTCCTTATCAACCACAAGGTTTAGATTTCAATCATCCGCGTGTATTTGATTCAGATAAAATTCTTGATTTGGATTATTCAATTCAAAAAATCATTATTTATGGTGCTGGTGTGATCGGTTGCGAATACGCCTCGATTTTTATTGGTCTAGATCATAAAGTTGATTTAATTAATACGCAGCAAAAACTATTAAGCTACCTCGATGATGAAATTGCAGATGCATTGTCTTATCACTTACGTGAACAAGGCGTATTGATTCGACATAATGAGCAAATTGATCGTTTAGAAACCTTTGATGACCATGTGGTAATGCATTTGCTCAGTGGCAAAAAAATTAAGGCGGATGCAATCCTGTGGTGCAATGGGCGTTCAGGAAATACGGACGGTCTCGGCCTGGAAAATGTCGGGCTTGTTCCAAATAGCCGTGGTCAACTGATGGTCAATGATCAATATCAGACCGAAGTGGAAAACATCTATGCGGCAGGTGATGTGATTGGCTGGCCGTCACTGGCATCGGCTGCATACGATCAGGGACGTTGTGCGGGCGCAAACATGGTGGGTGAGAAAAATGTTAAGCCAATTAAAGATGTGCCAACAGGAATTTATACCATTCCAGAAATTTCATCGATTGGCAAAACGGAACAACAGCTTACCGATGAAAAAGTGCCTTATGAAGTGGGGCAGGCATCTTTCCGTCACTTGGCCCGTGCACAAATTACGGGTGATACAGTCGGGGAATTAAAGATTCTATTCCACCGCGATACTTTGGAAGTCTTGGGTATTCACTGCTTTGGTAACAATGCAGCAGAGATTATCCACATTGGGCAGGTGGTCATGCATAGTCCAGACAATACCCTGAAGTATTTTGTTGAAACGACATTTAACTATCCAACGATGGCAGAAGCCTATCGTGTTGCGGCGTTAAATGGTATGAATCGTCTATTCTAAGCAACATAGACATTGTATGAGCAAAATGCCAATCAATATGATTGGCATTTTGCTATGGTGTATTTGATAAAAAGGTGGATATGAAAACTCAAAAAAATAACTTAATTATCATCGTGATCGTTTTTCTTATTGCTGCTTATTTGGGATTGGATTTCAAGCAAAAACAAAATACGATCCATGACTCAACCCTGCCAGATTCCACCCATTTAGTCATAGATGATCAACAGAAGATCATGCAGGTGTATCAACAGCAACGAAGTAATATTCAGGTTCAAGCCCAGGGAACAATAAAAGCAATTTTGCCTGATGACAATCATGGCTCAAGAAATCAAAAAATGATTTTACAACTTGAGAACGGATTAACTGTGTTGATTGCCCACAACATTGATTTGGCAACAAAAATTGAGGGACTTAAAAAAGGCGATAAGGTTGAGTTTTATGGTGAATATGAATATAGCCCAAAAGGTGGGGTGATTCACTGGACCCACCATGACCCTCAGGGAAAACATATTGATGGATGGCTAAAATATCAAGGAAGAATGTATCAATGACATCTTCCCTGAATCCTGATGAACCTAATATGCGCTAAATCAGCCTGTAAGCGCTAATTTCTGACGAGATTTCCATTTAGGTAGGACTTTAGCCAGATAAGCGTCCATGCACCATACAGGGCCAATCAGGAGGAATTGCAGGTCCTTGAAGAAGGAAGGCTTTTTGCCCTCAACTTTGTGCCCATAAAACTGTCCAATCCAGGCAACCACAAAAACGCCAATATAAAAACCTACCCCTACAGGCAGAATCACAATCAGCCATGCCATGACTGCCAATAGCGCGGCCATTGCCACTGCCAGCACAATATCCAGACGTGCATAAAAGACTAGGGTCAGTACAAGCAGCAGGGCGGTGAGTAGCGTGCTAAAGTGAGCAAGAATCCCAATAATGGAAAAAAGAATGGCTGGTACGCAGACCCAGTGAATTTTTTTATTGGTTTGGTCTTGATGGCTGTCACTATATTCATCAAACCATTCAGTAATGGATTTCACAGCGCTCTCCTTGCTATGGGACTATGTTTTTTTGAATATACCGAAGAAAAGCAAGAGGGTCAAAATGATTCTTGAGAATGGTAAGGAAATGATGTCTCTAATTAAAGAAAATAAAAGTTTTGGAAGCCTAAAAATATAAAAAGCCACACAAGGCGGCTTTTTATCGCATTCATGAACCTGAATCAGGAATTAGGTCCATCAACACGTTCAATATTTACATTGGCAGTACCTGCATTGGCAAGACCAATCTGTTTGGCTGCAGCATAAGATAAATCGAGTACGCGATTACCATGGAAAGGGCCACGGTCATTTACTTTCACAACCACGCTCTTGCCATTGTCCTTATTCGTTACACGGATGTAACAGTTCAAAGGCAGGCTACGGTGTGCAGCAGTCAAACCATTCATATCGAATGTTTCACCGCTTGCTGTTTTACGACCATGAAACTGACGTCCATACCATGATGCAACGCCACTTTGGCTGAATTTACGCACAGTGTTTGAAGCAACAGTATTCAGTTTTTCAATCACTGAAGGCTCTTCCTCAGGGATATCAATTTTTGCAGCAATTGTCTGGCGACGGATCTTGTCACCTGAACGCTCAGTGATTGAAAGACTATTAACGTTGGAAAAACGAGAATTAAAATTTTGAGAGTCTTTGTTGAGTACGCGGGCAGCCAAATTAGAACCTTCAACATCATTGGTTAATGATGAAGACTGTACCATTTCAGCATGTAACGGGCTTAAACTTAAGCCTGCTGTCAGCGCTAGAATATATTTTAGCGAAAACTGCATTGTATAAACTCCTAGAGAACATGCTTTTTTATTTCGTCAAAAACCCAAAATATAGTGCACATGTCTAATTATTCACTTTCTTGCATTGCGTGGATAATATTCATCCATTACAAAGAGTGTCTAGTCTTTAACGATAAATAGTTACAAAAAGGGCAAAAACTTACAGTTTTAGATTAAAAAATAATCAATATTGTAACAAAATATTTATTTTGTCTGTTATGTGTACTTTTTTAATAATTTTTTTATTGACTTTTCATAATGTTGTGAAAAAGCTAGCCTATCGGCTAGCCACTTCAGTACCTAATAACCATACCGCTGTCGCATACATACGGCTCTTATTGTAGGTGGTGATGACCTGAAAATTAGGGTAGGTGATATAGTAAATTGGCCCAAACTGGTCTTGCAATTGGATGACATTCACAAGGTCAAGATCATCAATTTTTACCAAAGGGTCAATAGGCGCAATTCCCAGTCTTTTCAGCTCTCCATAAGGGGTTGGCTGGGTTAAATCCTTAGCAATAATGCTGTCTGGATTGTTGCCAAGATAGCGAGCTAGGAAGCCAATTGGGCGATCCCGTTGCCAGCCATGCTGTGCCAAATAGTTTGCAATTGAACCGATTGCATCAACGGCTGAATTCCTTAGATCAATATGGCCATTTCCATCATAGTCAACGCCTAACTTCTGGATGTTGCTTGGCATGAATTGTGGATAGCCGATTGCACCTGCATACGACCCAACAATGCTATTGGTTGGATAGCCTTCCTTATATGTCCATGCGATCAGTGCGGCCAGTTCATCACCAAAATAGTCTGCACGGCGTGGGTAGCCAAATGCCAGCGTTGCAAGCGCATCGCGTGTGATGAAAGAGCCTTTATTGGCACCATAACC
>CAZKJI010000159.1:0-2173 GCA_964553005.1 uncultured Acinetobacter sp.
TTAGATTTATTTGGTCAACGTCGTGCAGCACAAAAAGTTGCTCAGCTTTCAGCAACTCAAGTTGATTTAGAACAGCAACGCTACAATGCTGAACTTGAATTGATTGTGCAATATGCATGGTCACAAGTGGCATTATTCCAATTGGAAAAGTCTTTGCTTGCAGAGCAATTACAAGTCAGCCAAGAAAATTTAGACGCAACGATGAAGCGTTATCAAGCTGGCAATATAGCTCAAGTTGATGTTGAGCGAGTTCGTATTGCACATTTAGAAAATCAGCGTATTTATCAACAAGCAGATCTACAACTTCGAGTTGCACAGCAGCAATTAGCAAGTTTTTGGGGCAATGACCTGAATCAATTTGTGATTGCTCCAAGTGTCAATGAGCTTTGGTCTCGTGCCACAGTCGTAAAAACTGACCGACAAGATATAGAGAATGTATTTGAGCGAGGTTTGCAATTAGAAACTCAGCGTCAACAAGCCAGTATTGATCAGCTCAAGGCAAAATCTCGTCCTCAACCGATTATGTCTTTAGGTGTAAATCGGACACGTTCGGCAGATCAAAATACTGAAAATCAAATTCGTTTAGGGGTAGAGATTCCGCTCAATATCTTTAACTCACAAAAATACGGCATTCAGATTGCGGAAGCGAAGCAAACACTGATTCAACAACAACAACGTTTTTATCGTCAGCAAAATCAGTTGGATATTGATGTTCGTCTTGCTGAACTACGTGGATTACAAACGCAATTTAAACAGTTAAATGACCAACAAGTGCCTTTAGCGATACAGGTTCAGCAAAAGACTTTGCAAGGTTTTCGCTTAGGTAAATTTGCTGTTACGGATGTGCAACAAGCCACAACTCAGTTACAGGATGTCCGTTTACGTAAAGTTCAACTCCTTAAACAAGCTTGGCAATTGAATGTGGAAGTACAAAGTGCACGTATGGGGCTTCCAGTAGAGCAGATCACAGCGAAAGATGCCTTAATGCAATTAAATCAACGCGTTTGGCAACAAAGTAACGCCTTTCCAAGCCAAGTAGGAGAATAAGAGATGGATATGAAACAAAAAACACGTTCTCAATGGCTTTGGATCGCTGCGATTGCGGTACTCACAATTTTTTTGGCAGTAGGACTATTATGGAATAACAAAACCAAAACTTCTGAAACTGCCGCACAAGGTGAGCAGGAACATGCCCATCAAGAAAATGAAAAAGATGAACCTAAACATGATGAAAAGGGTGAGGAACATGAGGCTGAAGAAAGCCTCAGCCTAACAGCAGAGCAGATGCAACAGCATAGTGTCAAATTGGCACAGGTAGCATTGGGCGAGGTCAATCAGGTTCAAACTTTCCCTGCAAAACTGGTGGTGAATACAGATCGCCAAGCGCATGTTTCACCAAGTTTTGCTGGTCGTGTTGAATCTGTTTATGTCGAATTAGGCCAGCAAGTGAAACGTGGTCAGGCTTTGGCAAACTTATTAGTACCAGACTTAGTGGATCAGCAAGCGAATCTACAAATTGCTCAAACAAATTTGGATTTAGCTCAGCAGGATTATGAGCGTGAACGTAGTTTGTGGTCGCAAGGTATTTCTGCCAAACAAGATTATCAACGTGCTTATAATGCTTATCGTCAAGCACAGATTCAGGTCCAAGCAGCCCGTTCACGTCTTAGTGCCTTTGGTGCAGCTTCTGGCTCAAGTGGTCGTTATACCTTAACTGCACCGATCAGTGGTGTGATCAGTAATAAAGATATTGTCATTGGTGAAAATGTTCAGCTTGCGGATCAATTATTTACCATTGATCAGCTCGATCAGTTGTGGCTGGAATTTGTATTGCCGACCATGGCGAATATCAATGTACAACCCAATCAGCAGATTCGGTTTAAATCGCTACAAACAGGCAATACTTTTAATGCCCAAGTTCAAAGTTTAACGACTGAAGCAGATGCGCAAACAGGTCGTTTACAGATTCGTGCCAAAGTGCTGTCAAATGCAACTGAATTACGTCCAAACTTGATGGTGAATGTTGAATTACAAGCAGGTTCAAAAACATCTGCAATTCGCGTAAGTTCTGAAGCGATTCAGCAGGTGGACGGTAAAGATGTCGTTTTCGTCGCTCAAGCGAATCAGAAAAAGGGTTTTGATTTTAAAGCGATTCCTGTTCAGATCGGTCAAC
>CAZKJI010000159.1:2273-4997 GCA_964553005.1 uncultured Acinetobacter sp.
AGATGCGGTTGATCCTGTGATGTCACCGATCTCTACGGGGCTTGGAGAGATTTACCAATGGGTGGTCAAAGCTAAACCCGATGCAAAAAAAGAAGATGGAACGCCCTATAGTGCGATGGACTTACGAGAAATCCAAGATTGGATTGTGCGTCCACAATTACAGCGTGTTAAAGGTGTGGCTGAAATTAACAGTATTGGCGGCTACAACAAAACCTATATTGTTTCACCTGATTTAAAGCGTTTACAACAGCTTCAAATTTCCTTTCCAGCGTTCCAAACTGCCTTGCAAGAGAACAATGAAAACCGTGGTGCGGGTTTTATTGAGGAAAATGGACAACAATTAACAGTGCGTGTGCCGGGTATGCTCAGTACAGTTGAGGATATTCAAAACATTACTGTCTCGGTTAAAAATGGTCTACCCATTCGTGTTGCAGATGTGGCTTCAGTGGCGATCGGACATGATTTGCGTACAGGTGCTGCCACATATAATGGCGAGGAAACCGTGCTTGGTATCGCGATGATGATGATGGGTGAAAATAGCCGTACGGTTGCCCAAGCGGTTGATAGCAAGATCAAGGAAATTCAGCTGACTTTACCCAAAGGCGTTGAAATTGAAACGGTGTATGACCGTACGAGCTTAGTCAATAAAGCCATCAAAACGGTTCAGAAAAACTTAGTAGAAGGCGCGATTTTAGTCATCGTGATTCTGTTTATTTTCTTGGGCAACTTCCGTGCTGCTTTGATTACTGCCTGTGTGATTCCATTGTCAATGCTGTTCACTTTAACGGGTATGGCTGAACAAAATATCAGTGCCAATTTAATGAGTTTAGGTGCATTAGATTTTGGCATCATTGTTGATGGTGCAGTGGTGATTGTCGAAAACTGTATTCGACGGCTGGCGGAGGCACAGCATCATGCTGGACGCTTACTCACACGACAGGAACGCTTTAAAGAAGTCTTTTTGGCAGCCAAGCAAGCACGTAAACCACTCCTGTTTGGTCAGGCCATTATTATGGTGGTGTATTTACCCATTTTTGCTTTGACAGGTGTAGAAGCGAAAATGTTCCATCCAATGGCAATGACGGTGGTCATGGCATTGCTCGGTGCGATGATTTTGTCGGTAACATTTGTACCCGCTGCGGTTGCATTGTTTATTACAGGTGAAGTCAAAGAAAAAGAATCTCGTTGGATGCAAGGCTTAAAACGTAAATACCAACAGATTCTCGATTGGGCATATCAATTCAAAATGGTAGTGGTAGCTTTAGCCGTGAGCATTTTGGTACTGACTGGCGTACTGACGACCCAAATTGGCAGTGAATTTGCGCCACAACTGAGTGAAGGAGATTTCGCCTTACAACAAATGCGTTCGCCAAGCACAGGCTTGGAGCAGTCTTTACGTATGCAGGAAAATACTGAAAAGTTAATTATGAAGAATTTTTCAGAAGTCAAAGCGGTATTTGCCAGAACGGGGACAGCTGAAGTTGCGACCGATGTGATGCCGCCAAATATCTCAGATGCCGTGATTTTGTTAAAACCGCGTGATCAATGGGAAAATCCGAAAGAAACCATTGATGAATTGCGTAGCCGTATGCAGGCATTTTTGGAAACCATCCCGGGTAATAACAGTGAATTTTCACAACCAATTGAACTCCGTTTTAATGAATTGATCTCAGGTGTACGTAGTGATGTCGGGATCAAAGTCTTTGGTGACGATATGAATGTGCTGAACACTCAAGCACAGGCGATTGCACAAAAAGTACAGAAAATTTCGGGTGCAACAGCAGTCAAGGTTGAACAAACCACAGGTTTGCCAGTGCTTAATGTAGATATCAATCATGCATTAGCTGCGCAATATGGCCTGTCGGTAAAAACCATTCAGGATGTGGTTGCAGCGAGCGTGGGTGGTCAAAATGTTGGACAGATTTTGCAAGGTGATCGTCGTTTTGATTTTGAAATTCGTTTGCCTGATGAACAGCGTACCGCACAGAACTTAGCGCAGTTACCTATTCAATTGCCGAATGGTGGTTTGATTCAATTGCAAGATGTTGCCAAGGTGGAAACCATTTCAGGGATGAGTCAGGTGGGTCGTGAAAATGGTAAACGCCGTGTCATTGTCACCGCAAATGTTGAGGGTCGTGATCTGGGTTCATTTGTGCAGGAGTTGCAGGCAACACTGAAACAGCAACCATTACCCGCAGGATATTGGCTGGAATATGGCGGACAGTTTGAAAACTTGGCTTCTGCGGCGGCTCGTATGCAAATTGTGATTCCACTGGCATTAATTACCATCTTTATTTTATTGATGGCAGTCTTTCATAACTTTAAGGAAAGCCTGTTGGTCTTCAGTGGCGTGCCATTTGCGTTGTCAGGTGGATTAGTCGCACTTTGGTTGCGAGATATCCCCTTGTCGATGTCAGCAGGTGTTGGGTTCATTGCGCTCTCTGGTGTCGCAGTACTCAACGGTTTAGTGATGCTGAGTTTCATCAAAGAGCTTCGTGAGCAGTTTAATGTACATAAAGCGACATGGCAGGGGGCGATTCTCCGACTACGCCCCGTTCTGATGACGGCCTTTGTGGCATCACTGGGCTTTATTCCGATGGCGATTGCCACAGGTACAGGCGCGGAGGTACAACGTCCATTGGCAACAGTGGTGATTGGTGGGATTATTTCTTCCACTTTACTGACATTGCTGATTTTGCCTGTGGTCTATCGTTGGATGAATGA
>CAZKJI010000160.1:0-4990 GCA_964553005.1 uncultured Acinetobacter sp.
CTTTGTCCGTTATAATTGTATAAACATTTTTAGTGTCTGGTAATTATGTCCTCATTGATCAATTTTCTATCTCGCTTTAGTACTGCAACTCTTCAGCGCAGTCTGAGCTATGCTAAACACATTGATAGGGAAACGATTGAGTTCTTTGAGGACAAAGACGGGGTTACGATGTATGCCCAAATTGAAGGGACAGATTATTACGATACTGCAATTACCTATAATCCCCAAAAAGACCGTTTAATCGATGACGACTGCACTTGTCCGGTTGGATATAACTGTAAACATGCTGCTGCTTTAGCGCGGTTATTCTTTCAAGAATATCGTCAGGAATTTCAGCAGCGTTATGCTGACTCTCAATCCCCGCAGGGAATCGCAAAACGCCAACGGGGGGATGATCAGGCGCAGCGCTGGTTGAATGATTTTAAACGGTATTTACAACAGACTGAACCAGAGCAATCTGTCAAAACAAACAATTATTTAATTTACCTGCTAGATCAGTCTGTCAGCTTAAAGAAATTGACAGTTGATGTTCAGAAGGCCAGACGCAATAAAAACGGCTCAATTGCGGGGGAAAGTTATTATACCCAATATGAAAATATCACCAGAAAGCATCTGACTTTACCTGAACAAAAACGACAATTATTTAACCAGATTTATTATTATGCCAAAATAAACAGTGACGAACGCTTTTATCAAAGCAATCTCGATATCTCCGGAATTTTATTGGAGCATTTCAAATCTTTTATTCAAAGTGGCGATGTGTACTGGCAAAAAAAGAGCCATGCTGCACTTCAATGGTCAGAACAAGGCTACAACATCGAATTTAGATGGGAACAAGGGGCTAAACAACAGACTGAGCATTTAAATATTGAATTGGTCAATGGTGATATTCGACTCGATTTAAAATCAAATCCACATATTCAGATTCTCGCGAGCCAGCCACCGTGTTATGTGGATATTCAACAGAACACGGTGGGCCAGTTATATGGTGAATATACGGCAAATCTTCTGTACCATTTTTTACAGATGCCTGATCTTCCATCTATGCTCTTGCCAGAGTTTGAGCAACTGACTCATCAATATTCAGACGTGCAAAATCTGCCTCAACCTGAGTCTATTCAGCGTATTGATGTCCTTGAGGGTAGTCCCCAGCCAATTTTACGCTTCGGTGTTTTAGATACATTTGATTGGAAATGGATAGAATCTGTTTGTGCTGAAATTGAATTCTCCTATGCAGGCGGAAGAATAAAAGCAGGTACATCAGGCGACAGTTTTATTGGTGAGCAGCATGGAAAAATGGTGCGACAGCTTCGGGACTTCGTTCAGGAACAACAGTCAATCCAGCGTTTACAGCTATTGGTCGAATCACTGAAGTGGGTGAAAGATATTAGTAGTTATTACCAGCAATTAAAACTGGATAAACAACGTCTTGATTCTATGGTTTTTGCGTTCTATGGAGACTGGACCAAACAGCTGATTCCCATCAATCAAATTGAGTTGATGGGCTGGCAGATAGAGCATCTGGAAAACAGCCCCTTTAATCTGCAATATGTTGAAAATTTAAATATTTCTATCACTGAATCTGAAAGCCAACAAGACTGGTTCAATATTGGGGCGACCGTTCAGGACAGTGCAGGCAATAGCTATGATTTACTCGATGCACTTGTGGCTTTGGTGAAAGAACAGCCTGATTTACTTGATCCGCGGACTTTTAGTCATCTGCATGACAGTCAAATTTTCATCGTGAAAACCGCAGTTGATCAACCTGATTTGGCGCTATCCGCTAGGGATATTAAGCCGGTATTGTTGCATCTGCAGAGCATTTTACAGCAAGAAGAGCGCAGTATTGATCGCTATGATGCGAGTCAATTATTAGAATTGCAGCATAATCTTGGGATGACATGGCAGGTCAGTGATCGCCTGCAGCAATTTGTACAGAAATTCAAACAAGGCTATCAGCAACAACTGCCGACACCACAAGGTTTTCAGGGGGAATTACGTCCATACCAGCAGCAGGGCCTAGGCTGGCTGCAGTTTTTAAGGGAAACCCAGCATGGCGGGATTCTGGCGGATGATATGGGCTTGGGGAAAACAGCACAAACTTTAGCCCACTTACTCATGGAAAAGCAGGCTGGTCATTTGCAGGACAGTCCCGCCTTAATTGTTGCACCCACATCGCTGATGCATAACTGGTTCAAAGAAGCGGAGAAATTTACCCCTGAGCTCAAGGTATTGCTGCTACAAGGCCCCGACCGCCATCAGTATTTTGAGCAGATTCCGCACTATGATATTGTGTTAACCACCTATCCGCTCTTGGCGAGAGATGAAGAACAACTGAAACAATATGAATATCATCAACTCATTTTGGATGAAGCGCAGAATATCAAAAATCCGCGTGCCAAAGCTGCACAGGTAGTACGGCAATTAACAGCACGACATCGTTTGTGTCTAACCGGTACACCTATGGAAAATCATTTGGGTGAACTGTGGGCACTATTTTATTTCCTGATGCCAGGATTTTTATATTCACAAGAAATTTTTAATAAAAAGTACCGTCATCCGATTGAAAAACGCGGTGATGAGCAGTTAAGGCAAAAGTTGGTCAACCGGATTAAGCCCTTCATTTTACGTCGCTTGAAAACTGACGTAGCCAAAGAATTGCCAGAAAAAACCACGATTGAAGTCAATATTGATATGAATGAGCAGCAATCCAAGTTATATGAGGCTGTTCGTGCCACGATGCAGGAAAATATTCAGAAAATTGTGGCAGAAAAAGGCTTTAAGCGTAGTCAAATCCAAATTTTAGATGCCTTACTGAAGCTACGTCAGGTGTGCTGCCATCCTAGCTTACTAAAGCTGGATTCAGTGAAAATTGGGCAGGCAAACTCTGCCAAACTTGAACAGTTGATGGATATGGTCGTTCCAATGGTGGAAGAGGGGCGAAAAATTCTTATCTTCTCTCAGTTTACCTCAATGTTGGAACTGATTGAACAACAGCTCCATCACGCAGAAATTGGCTATGTGAAGCTGACTGGAAAGACCAAAAAGCGAGATGAAGTCATTACCGCGTTTCAGTCTGGACAAGTGCCGGTATTTTTAATCAGTCTGAAAGCAGGAGGGGTCGGTCTGAATCTAACTGCCGCAGATACGGTCATTCACTATGATCCATGGTGGAACCCTGCTGCTGAAGATCAAGCTTCAGATCGTGCATGGCGGATTGGACAGGACAAGCCGGTATTTGTCTATAAGCTGATTACTAATAAAAGCATAGAAGAAAAAATTCTTGCCTTACAGCAAAATAAAGCAGAACTGGCACAGTCTATTCTAAGCACAGATCATGAAGGCGAAGCGAAACTGACGGAAAATGACGTGATGAACTTGTTTGAGAAATTTTAGTTTGGTTTCAGATTACCCTAATCATCTGTAAGTATCTGAAAGTCTGGATGCAATTTTTTCCAATGTTCTCTTAATTTTTCTTTATGAGCAGAAATCATAGGTAAGTCTAGTAATAGCACTGGCCATACTGACCGTGCTTTGTCCATGATCGCGTGAAGTTGTTTTTCAATAACACGCCATGGAACACCGACTTTTTCAGCCCATTGTTCAAAGTGTTTCATCTCAGCTAAATACCAATCTTTATTTTTAGCAAGATTCAATGCGAAATGACGCTCATTTTCAATATATACACTAGTCATCAATATATCGTATGCGGGAGATAATCTTGGTGTTCTTTTGTCCTGATAAATCATACTCCAGTTTTTTAAGTGTGCATCTCCATTGGCGAGCAAAATATTGACAAGTAAGCGGCTGGCAAATTGCTGAATATCAAGAATTTTGTTATCTGAAAATTGATAAATGATCTTTCCTATCTGCTCATAATTTGTGGTGCTGTATTTCTGCTGTGGATATGCACCGAAGATCTGAGCAAAGTCTTCGATGTGAATAAGCTCTGTAGTATCAGCAGTACTCTGTCTATCAAATCTTTTGATTGCGAAAGCATATTGCTCTTGGGGTAAATTTAATGGTGGAAGGTCTTGTAAAAGGGCCATATCCACCAAGCGAATCTCAGGGACATCTATTCCGACCGTTTTGGCAAGGGTCATCATAGAATATTCATTTAGCGGAACAAAAGCATGTCTGGAAGAAGGAGTTTTGATAATCCAGTCCCCGAGTAGAGTCGTTTCCGTTGCCTGTGCTAGTGTAAAACGCCCATCTTTGGCTTTCATGGAAAACTTCATTTGGACGCCGGCCAAGGAAAACTTATTATCTGTTCGAATCTCTTGCTTTAAAATTTGATCTGGATTCGAGATCTGCAGTTTGAATTTTATTTCATCTGGAATTTCTTCTGGATCTAATGGAGTCGCAATGAGTGCTCCAGGTAAATCATGACCTAAAGCTGCCAATAACTGAAATTCATTGTCTATATGTATTTTGAGGCTTTGTGCTATGAGTTCGCGTAATGCACCTTCTGGTAGCAGATTTGATAGCAAGGGGTGTAAGCGCTGATGTGTAACATAGGTCTTTTCTAAAATCTTATCCGCTTGAGGATATAAAGGGGAAGTAAGCAAGCTCAAGGTCGGACGTTGCTGATCCAAGTGAAAAGAATCTGTGAAAACCAGAATATTTTTTCCGCTCTGAAATCCTGCCAAGTATCCAACGACAACGTGATGTAATGTTAATTTCAGGACTGCAACAGTATTCATGGTTCCTCTCCTCCGAGAAGACCTTTCCATGGGTTAGACATTAAGTCATCTTGATCTTCAATAGTGACTTTAATTTCATCATTCAATAATTGTCTAATCAAATGAACCTTATCATCTGGGATGAGCATCAGTTGAGCATTTAATCCTGCCGCTATAATTTCTAAGGTCTCTAATCGAGGGTTGCCCTGACTTTCCAGTTTTTGGTACTGCTGTCTTGAAATGCCTGTACGGGATTGCATATCAACTTGCTTTAAGCCCAATTGGGTTCGTCTTTTTTTGATTTGCTG
>CAZKJI010000161.1:0-4923 GCA_964553005.1 uncultured Acinetobacter sp.
GGAATACGTTCTTTACGGAGAGAATTTAAGAACGGATCTTGTAAAGTTTGACCTTTAGACATTTTTAACTCCAAAAAATTTTAAATCAGCGCAAAAAAGCTATCTTTATTTTTTAACTAAAAATTATAAAAAGATAGCCTGCGAATTTTGCGTTATCCAAAGAAGTTTCGCAAGTCTTCTTTCGCCTGCTTTATTGTCACGTAAGTTTTAAAATCGTGTAGTTCTTGCAAAGAACGTAACCAAGTGTATTGACGTTTAGCGAGTTGCCGCGTTGCAAATAGCGCCTTATTCTCCATTTCCACCTTATTTTTGAGACTCAAATCACTTTTTAATAAAAAATCTAAAGCTTGACGATAACCTACAGACCGCATAGAGGGTAAATCATCATTTAAATCGTATTTTACAATCAACTCCTCAACTTCATTCAAAAAACCAATATCCCACATTTTGCTCAATCTTTGCTCAATGCGTTGATGTAATTCTAACCGATCTGGCATGAGGGCGTAGTTATAAAAAGTGTAACGATAGGGTTGATTTTTAGGCTGTTCTGCCTGTAGTTTTGTTATTGGTTCACCTGTAATTCGGTATACTTCCAATGCACGAATAATGCGTTGCCGATCTGAAACCTTAAACTTCTGACCTGCGATGGGATCAACAGCAACCAGTTCATCATAAACCGCCTGCCAGCTTTCCTGTTCAGCCTTAGCAATAATGGCATCACGGATTACCTGATCTGCATTGGGCAGGTTATCGGCAAGCCCCTCAAGCAGGGACTTGAAATACAGCATGGTCCCACCCACCAGAATCGGTGTCTTGCCCCGTGCATGCATATTATCAATCAAGGGGCAAACATCCTCAACAAACTGGGCTGCCGAGTACACTTCCAGCGGTGTAATAATATCGATTAAGTGATGCGGGTATTGTTGTTGCTCTTCTTTTGTGGGTTTAGCAGTCCCAATATCCATATCTTTATAAACTAAAGCTGAATCCACAGAAATCAATTCGAAATTACCGCGTTCATAGAGTTCGCATGCCAATGCTGTTTTACCACTTGCGGTAGGCCCCATTAAATTGATGACGGGCAATTGATTTGACATGTAAAACTACTCTCCTCGAGCAAATAATTTATCTAATTGATGCAATGGAAATGCGCGCCAAGTTGGACGCCCATGATTACATTGACTGGCAAATTCAGTTTGTTCCATTTGGCGTAATAAAGCATTCATTTCCGAAAGACTGAGTTGTCGATGTGCTCTTACAGCCCCATGACACGCCATACCAGCAAGAAGCTCATCACGTTTTTGTAATAGGCCTCTGGCTTCATCATTTGGATCAAGATCATTTAATAATTCTGGAATTAAATTACTAAAGTCAGCTTTATGCAAAATGGCAGGCACACCACGCACAATCACTTGATCATCGCCGTATTGATCAATTTCTAACCCCAAACGTTCTAATTGTGGTTGTAAATCTTCAACGCGAGTCGCTTGCATACGAGTAATGGAAACAACTTTAGGAATCAGCAGTTGTTGCGAAGTCCAAAATTCAGGTTTATCCCATGCCGACTTCATCTGCTGCAACAAGATACGTTCATGTGCCGCATGCATATCCACAATGATCAGGCCTTCAGTATTTTGCGCCAAAATATAGATGCCATGCAGTTGTGCGATTGCAATCCCCAAAGGAAACTCATCTACACGTGATGGGCCTTGATCATTTCCATCTTCTGTTTCTTCACGTAAAGGCGCTAAATAGCTTTTGAGTGCATTATTTAACTGTCTAGAGCCATTATAACGTGGTTCTTGAGGTGTTGAATTGTACTGTACTGCCTGTGGGCGGCTTTGATTAAACTCAGTGAGTAAATCTGTCGAAACAACAACCTGCTGATTGGCTTGTCGTTCAGGCTCAGCTACTGCTCGATGTAAATTGAATTGTTCTTGGTATTTTGGCTGAGGCTGATAATTAAAATTTTCTGCCTCAGCTTCATCTGTTTTCATCGCTTGTGCTAAATCAGCAGTTGCGGTTTGAAATTGAGACAAGGTTGCTTTGGCATAATGCCGTACAAACTCATGTACTTCACGCTGGTTCAAAAAACGAATTTCATGTTTGGTTGGATGTACATTCACATCGATATTTTCAGGATCAACTTCTAAAAACAATAAATAAGATGAATGTTGATGACCATGCAAAATTCCTTCATAGGCCATACGTAACGCATGTGAAATGGTTTTGTCTTTGACAATACGACCATTCACATACACATATTGCATGTCAGCCTGTGCTCGTGCGTCGGAAGGATGCCCTAACCAGCCTGACAAACGCATATTGATACTTTCAGCATCGATCCAATAGGCATTTTGAATAAACTGTTGACCTAACAACTGCTGGACACGCTGATAACGTAATTCACCACTATCAGCAATCGGCAAATTTAAACGAATATTATCATTATGTTCGAGTACAAAACGAATTTCAAAATGAGTCAAAGCCAAACGACGGACTATTTCTTCAATATGACCAAATTCTGTACTTGGTTTTTTTAAAAACTTTCGGCGCGCTGGCACATTGAAAAATAAATCTTGTACACGAATATGTGTACCTTTTTGTGCTGCAACAGCCTGTATTTGTTGATGATCAAATGCTGTTCCATTCACTTCAACCCGATAGCCCACGCCTTGTTCATCTTGGCTACTGGTCAACGTCAAACGTGATACTGCAGCAATCGAAGCTAATGCTTCTCCACGAAAGCCTAAACTAACAATTGCATGCAAGTCTTCCGATGTTTTAATTTTACTTGTCGCATGCCGCATCACCGCTAATGGTAAATCTTCAGGATGAATTCCATGGCCATTATCAATGATTTCAATCAGGGTCGAACCACCTTGCGCTACCCGAATAATAAGTTCGGTTGCGCCAGCATCGATTGCATTTTCTAATAATTCTTTAACAACTGATGATGGACGTTCAATTACCTCACCCGCAGCAATCTGGTTGGCTAAGGCAGCATCAAGGGTATGAATACGACGAGTTGAATCATGCGCCATTCAATTGTTCCTGCAAAGTTTGAGATAAAGATTCGGATTCAGTGGTTAGCGTAACAAACCGAGTCAATTCATCATCCGATTTTTGAATATCAATGATTAGATCAGCTTTTGGAATTTCGTCTCCACCTTTTGAAGGCCATTCAAATAAGAATAAAGCATTTGGGGTTTCTAAATAATCACGAATTCCCATCAGTTCTAATTCATAGGGATCATCTAAACGATATAAATCAAAATGGAAAATTTCTTTGCCTTGAATGGTATATGGCTCAACCAAGGTATAGGTTGGGCTTTTTACTGAACCTTGATGCCCAAGATTTTGGATAAAGTAACGCGTAAATGTCGTTTTTCCAGCCCCTAAATCACCAATCAAATATATAACGCCTGAATGCACTTGTTGTGAGAGCACTTGCGCAAATTTTTGAGTGTCTTGTTCATGATTTAAAGTAAATTTCACTGAATATGACATGGCAAATAGAATAAAATTGGGATACCCGCTATGATAACATCGCCCTGCGTTAAAGCCTAACTTGTTAATTAATAGCCCTATCAATTAATATACATTTAACATGCAACCTATTTTTAAAAGAGGAACTCATGACACCTAAAATTGTTTCAACAAAAGAAGAACTCAAGTCAGCTAAAGAACAAGGTATTACAGAGATCATTGTTACTGGCAAACTTGCTAATGACCTCAAAAAATCAAAGAAAATTGCCCTTGCTGGTACTGTAACAATTGGGATATTAACAGCAGCATTAGCTGCGACACCATTTACAGGTGGTATAACCGCTTTGGCTGCTGCACCAGTAGCGGCACTAACAGGAGTTGAAATTGTAGCTATTATTGCAGCTGCTTCAATTGGGCTTGCTCTCATTATTGCTGTTTACAAAGAATATGATGAGGTTTCCTATGAAAATGGAAAGTTAGTCCTCCGAAAGAAACAGAAAAATTAGTGCAACATTGTATTGAAGATGAAACTTAACAATAAAAATTTCTCCCCGCCTCTCATCAATGGTGTTAGTGCCAGTAAAGTCTTTTTACCTCAAAATATTTCGGCACCTACCATTTTTGAATATCTTTGCCAACACTTCTCGCATATTCAAGCCAGTGAATGGCAGCAGCGCTTTGCTGATCAGTTAATTTATGCTGCGAATGGTAAAAAATTAAAAATAGACAGTATCTATACGCCCAATAGCCATATTTTTTATTATCGTTTCCTAGCTCAAGAAACTCATGTGCCTTTTCAGCATGAGATTTTATACGAAAATGAACATTTACTCGTGGTTGATAAACCCCACTTTCTTACTATGACCCCAACTGGGCAATATGTTCAGGAAACATTATTAGTACGTTTAAAAAAGCAAACTGGATATGAGGATCTAACCCCGATTCATCGACTGGATCGCGAAACAGCGGGCATCGTTTTATTCTGTAAAAAACCAGAACTTCGAGGAATATACCAACAACTTTTTGCAGATCGAAAAGTGAAAAAAATCTATCACGCAATTGCAGCTTATCGAGCTGAATTACATTTCCCACAAATATTACAGCTCCATTTAGAAAAAGGTCAGCCGTTTTACACGATGCAAATTAATTCTGAAAAACCTCAGAATTCTGAAACTTTGATAGAGCTTCTGGAACACAATCAACATTACGCAAAATATCAGCTTAAACCCAAGACGGGTAAACAACATCAATTGCGTGTGCACCTTAATTACTTAGGCATTCCAATTTTAAATGATCCGTTTTATCCAGTTGTCGCACATAAAGCCGATGATGACTTTGAACAACCGCTCCAGTTGTTAGCAAAAGAGATTTATTTTATCGATCCCGTTTTAAATCAAGAAATGCATTTTAATTCTAAATTTGAATTGACATTGT
>CAZKJI010000162.1:0-4861 GCA_964553005.1 uncultured Acinetobacter sp.
TACAAAAATGGTTTAATAGCACCATTGTAGCTTATTGTCCCAAAAACAGAGGAATTTTTATGTCGCTACCCCATTATAAAATTACGATACTGGCACTATCTTTAGGCGTAGCGTCTGCATTTGTGGGCTGTAGCAGCAATCCAAGCAAGAAAGAAGTGGTTGATAAAGGACCACAATCCAGTGAACAGGTTTATTTTCAAAAAGCTCAGAAATCACTTGAGCGTAATCAATATACCGATGCGGTAAAGTCGCTTGAAGCCTTAGATACTTATTACCCAACTGGGCAATATACACAGCAGGCACAGCTTGAGCTTCTTTACGCCAAATTCAAACAAAAAGATTATGAGGGCACGATTGCGCTGGCGGAACGTTTCATTCGTTTAAATCCACAACATCCGAATGTTGATTATGCCTATTATGTTCGTGGTGTCGCCAACATGGAAATGAACTACGATAGCCTAATTCGTTATACCTCACTGCAACAGTCACACCGTGATGTCAGCTACATCAAAGTTGCCTATCAAAACTTTGTGGATTTGATCCGCCGTTTCCCAAGTAGCCAATATTCTGTCGATGCGGCACAACGCATGAAATATATTGGTCAGGAACTGGCTGAGAGTGAGATGAACGCGGCGCGTTTCAACATTCAACGCAAAGCCTGGCTGGCTGCTGCTGAGCGTGCGCAGTGGGTGGTTGAGCATTATCCACAAACTCCACAGACACCTGAAGCTTTGGCAACCCTAGCCTATAGTTACCAAAAGCTTGGTGATAAAGCGACCTCCCAACAATATGTTGACATCCTGAAGCTTAACTATCCAAATTTAGTTAAATCGAATGGTGAGGTCAATTTACGTGCGGCACGTAAAGACAGTAGTTGGGTCAACCGTGCAACTTTGGGCTTATTAGGTCGTCAATCCAAAAACATAGATACAAAAAATATCGAAGCCAATGCGGAGGCTGAAACACGTAGTCTGACCAATCGTTTAAGCTTTGGTTTACTGGATAAGCCTGAAACCTCAGCACCAGTTCAATCGGCAGCACCTGCAAGCAATGCCGCCGCTGCCGTTGTTGACAACAATCCACGCGAGGAAGATGCCGCAAATTAATTTGCAGTCATCTGAATGCACCAAACAGGCAGGCTCACCCTTGCCTGTTTTTCATTTTATGCAACAATGATGCTGACAAATCATAAAGATGCCCCCCAGTTTTAAATGGTTAAACCTTATGGCAATTCCACAGCATACGATTGATCAAATTCTGGATCGAACCGACATTGTCGATTTGATTGGTCAACGTGTGAAGTTAAAAAAGACTGGGCGTACTTATTCAGGTTGCTGTCCTTTCCATCAGGAAAAATCACCTTCATTCCACGTCTACCGAGACAAGCAGTATTATCATTGCTTCGGCTGTCAGGCCAATGGCAATGCCATTCGTTTCCTAATGGATATTGATGGACGTAACTTTGTAGATGTGATGAAAGAACTGTCCAACAAGACTGGCATCGAACTCCCCAAAGATAATCAAGACAATAAAAAACTATCCTATAAGCGTAGTCCGCAACAGGCTGCTACACCACAACCAGTACCAAATAATACGCCAACATCACCCACGATCCCTGATTCCATTGATGATCATTTTATTGATATGGATCGTTATATGGATGACCCTTTTGCACAGTTTGATCCATCATTTACGATGGGTGAACAGGTGCAGGAAGGTAATCTCTATGATCTTCTGGAAAATATTGCACTATTTTACGAGCGTCAACTTCCCAACAGCCAGAAAGCACAGAACTATTTCAAGCAACGGGGCTTATCTGCCCAAACCATTCAGTTTTGGCGTTTGGGTTATGCACCAGAAGATTGGCAGCATCTGGAAAAAGCCTTTCCCCAAGATATCGAGGGACTAAAACAACTCGGTTTGATTCGTTCAAGCGATAGTGGTCGAGATTTTGATTTATTGCGTGATAGAGTCATCTTCCCAATCCGTGACCATAAAGGTCGTGTGGTGGGTTTTGGTGGTCGCGCCTTAAACGATGAAATCAAGCCTAAATATATCAACTCACCTGACTCGGAAGTGTTCCATAAAAACCAGCTTCTTTATGGTTTATATGAGGGGCGCAAACTGAAAGCCAATGACTGGCTGATGGTGGAAGGTTATATGGATGTGATTGCGCTACAGCAATATGGCATCTCTGGCGCTGTGGCAACGCTGGGAACCGCCAGCAATGCTGATCATTTAACCACCCTGTTTAAACAAAACCCACGCATCACCATTGCATTTGATGGGGATGCCGCAGGACAAAAAGCAGCACGCCGTACTTTGGAAATCGCCCTACCCCTACTCAATGATGGCCGTGAGTTAAAATTCTTTGTACTGCCGAATGAGCATGACCCAGACTCGCTTATCCGCAGAGAAGGTCTGGAAAACTTTCAGAAGTTATTACAGCAAGCGCCTTTATTGTCAGACTTTGTGTTTGCCCATTTAACAGGACAGCATGATGTGAGCTCTCCCGAAGGTAAGAGTCTGGTCATGGGTGAACTACGGGAGCTGACTGAACTGTTACCTAAACATGGCTCATTTCGTTATTTGCTGACCCAATCCTTCCGTGAAAAACTGGGTTTAGGTAAACGTTTTACGCCTCAAATCAGCCATGATGCATCCCTGTCTTTTAACATTCAGACCAAGGATGAGGATTTTGCCATTGCAATCCTAATGCACCATCCATTTTTATATATTCACTTTGAAGAATTACGTGCAGTCATTGACCACACTGAACTATTGGCTAAAATTCTAGCTTCATTAAATATTGTGTTTGATGATTTACCTGATGATCAGGAATTGGCAACCTATTATGTGCTGGGTGCCTGTAGCAACTACAGCCATGAAATTGCCGATATTATGCAACGCACCAACATTCAGTCACTTATACAGGCACCTGAAATTGCAGATAAACTGGCGAAAGAATATGCTCTAGGGCTGCAAGAAAAGTATTTGAGAATAAAACTTAAATCCCCTATTTCTTTAATTGAGTCACGTAACTTACGCCAGCAACTCAATGAGTTGACCAAGCAAATTAGTTTGAGGTTATTGTCTTAACCCATTGCGTAATGATCGTTTCCTTTTATCAAATCTCTGCTACACTGAATGCAAACCAGCCCTATCACTACAGGTGTATGATGTCTAACCGAGCTCATCAACCTCTTATTTCTGAACAGGAATATTTAGAGGGTGAACTTCATAGCGACATTAAACATGAATATATCGATGGTGTGATCTATGCGATGTCAGGCGCAAGTGCAGCACATAACCGTATTGCAGGCAACATATATGGTGAATTTAGAAATCACCTAAAAGGTAAGCCCTGCCAAGCTTATTCTGCGGACATGAAAGTCAAAATCGGTAGTAAATATTTCTATCCCGATGTCTTGGTTGATTGTACTGATCTTGCGGATGATCAATATTTTACCGATAGCCCGACAATCATCGTAGAAGTATTATCCAAATCCACCAAACAGATTGATAAAACCATTAAATTTAATACCTATATCCAAATTCTCAGCCTACAGGAATATCTACTGGTTGAACAAGATACTGCGGAAGTTGAAGTATTGCGCCGCCGTACCAACTGGAAAGCCGAACATTATTTTCTGGGGGATGAAATTAAATTGGATTCAATTGACTTAAGCATCAAGGTGGCTGATATTTATGATCGGGTTAAAAATACTGATGTCTTGGAATGGCTAGAAAAACAAGCCCAACAAACACCGATTGAACAAGAATAGAATATTTACTGTTTCGGCTTACGCTCGTGTTCAAACACATCCTGTAGATGTTGCTGTAGCCACTCAAAATAATCAGGATTTTCAGCCTTAGCCGCCTCCCTTAATAAAATAGAAGTCGGATGCATGAGCTTTTGTGTCAGACGATAAGCAAACTCCTGTAAAACCTGCTCGGCATCATGTCCATGCTGTAGCGACTCCAGAGCATGTACGAGTTCTTTTTGGCTCACTTCTTCGCTGTGTTGGCGATAAGCTTGAATAGTGCCACTCGCCTCCTTGACCTTTTGCTGGGTCATCAATTGGGTTGCCAACTGATTGACCATAACCTCAGCTTCAACCGCAGCTTGACGGCGTTGAGCCAGATTCTCATCAATCACACTTTGTAAATCATCCACGCCATATAAATACACATTGTCCAGTGATTCAACCTTTGGATCAATATCGCGCGGAACAGCCAAATCAACCATTAGCATTTGCTGATAACGGCGTTTTTTTAACGCTATCTTAACATCCGAATAGCCAATCACCTGATGCAAACTGCCTGTACAGCTTGAAACCACATCGGCCCGATACAAATTCTGTGCAAGTTCTGCAAAAGGAATAATTTCAACATCTACCTGATGTGCAATTTCCTGTGCCAGAAGATCAGCGCGTTCACGACTACGGTTACAAATAATGATTTTAGCGACACCCATCTCAGCTAAATGTTTGGCCACTAAACTATTCATTTCCCCTGCCGCAACCACCATAACAGTAAGCTTTTCGGGATGGCTAAACACTTGTGAGGCCAACTGAGCCACGGCATAGCCCATAGAAACTGCATGACTACCTACAGCAGTTTCCGAGCGAACCCGCTTTGCCGCATAAAACACATATTCAAAAATACTATTCAGCTCAGGCGATACCGTTTCCGCATCTCTGGACAATGCCAACGCACTTTTAACCTGTCCCAAAATCTGTGGCTCACCCAGCATTAACGAATCCAGACCACTGGCAACACGCATGAGATGTGTAACCGCCTGGGCATTTTCGTAACGATAAACATGATGAATTAACTGTTTTACATCAATATTATTCAC
>CAZKJI010000163.1:0-4815 GCA_964553005.1 uncultured Acinetobacter sp.
TATCCATATCAAAATCATCTTCATTTAAAAACTTTTCTAATACTAAGTATATTTTCTTATTAATAGACGGATTATTTATAAGGGTTTTTATAACTTCATTACTTTTATCTTTAGCTAAAATAAATTGTATATTTACTGCAATATTAGAATTTTTTGCTAGATTTTTCCTAACATTAACATCTAAATCTTGCGATAATTTAATCTGAGTTTTTGTTTTAATATGATTACTTAGAGAAATTTTTAGACGTGTAGTGACAGATAAATTATCTATAGGTATTACCTCTAAATGCTCATAAATACGTCGACTATCTTGATATATCAGTTCAACACTCAGGAGTACTTCAATTTGCTCAACAGTTAGACTACCAATCGGCTTATTAATCAAATTTTCTAATATTTTTATTGGACAATTTTCATGCTGATAAATAATATTTAGCAATTTTTCATCATTCAACCGTTCAGCATAACTCTGTAATATTTCTGCTGAACAATGTGGATCTTTTAATAATGTTTCAACATCAAGCAGTTGTTCCTGATAACCACCCATTAAATCTGCAAGCTGATTCATTTTATTAAAAAACTGATGTTGTAATTCTTCAAGATTTTTCGCTAAATCATCCCATTCTTTATGACTGTCTTTTTCAATATGTTGCAATTTTTCAATAATTGAAATCTGTTCGGGATGATCGGATAAAAATAATAATTTATTAATTTGTTCTAATTTCGTTTTCGCTTGTTGCTGTTTACCCTGAACAAATTGACTATATGCAACAAATTTCTTTTTAAAATTCTGAGCAAAACTTAAACCTTTTGTCTGTTCATTCCACTTCTCCAAAAAACTCACTACAGGCTGAACTGGATAATCATTTTTCTTCCGTGCAGATACAGGAACTACATCCAGCACATTAACCCCTCGTTCTGCTGTCGTCTGCTTCACCAAAGCCACAATTTTGGCAATATCTTCAGGTGTTTTCGCATCAGCACGACTCACCACAATCAACTTTGGTATATCTGCATTTAGCGTTGCCAAAAACTTTAAATCATCTTCAGAAATCGTACCTTGAGTCGCAGATACCACCCAAATCATGAAATTAGACAAATTAAGTTGTGAACGTGCCACAGATTCATCTGTTCGCTCACTCCACTGTTCACTATCAGGCTTGCTATACCCTGGGGTATCAAGCAAGGCGATATTTTTCCAAGTAAAATCTGGATCACTGACAAAAGCTGAACGCAATAGCCCTGCAATCTGACTACCATATTTTATTTTTTCTTCGTGGGTCAGACTGGCAAATTCATCCTGAGATAAAATTACACGACGGCGAAATAAATTAAGTGCCGTAATCTGTTCCTGTTCACCATACAACAAATAAGTCGGTAAAGAAGTTGTTGGATCAATCTCTACCACTAAACGCTTTTTCCCTAAAAGCGTATTAATTAAACTGGATTTTCCTGCACTGAATGCGCCACCAACACCTACCACAACTTTTTGAGCCAAGTCTGGAAATTCACAAAACTCCCTAAAATGTTCTAATTCCAGATTGAGACTTTTTAAAATATCGGCAAAATGATCAGGGCTACCTGAACGAGCCAGTTCAGGCAAATCATGATTAATGATTTTGTCCAATACATCCAGATCGGCTGCAAGTTGTAAACGTTGCCCCTCCTGTTCAACATTCGACTGACTGGCGCGGCACAATAAATCATAACGCTGTGCGATATCAAAGTCTTCTTGGTATGACATTCTCTTGTCCTGAAATTTTATTATGTGTTGATCATATACAATCGAAATCCAATATAAAACACTCTATGAAAATTACTACGTCAAACTATGACTTAGACCGATGAAATGACTCTATTTTTTTATAAGAATTCAGGTAGACTCCATAAAATAGTTTATTTCACCATAAAAAAGAGTGTCTTATGACCATTCAGCAACACCTAGAAAAATTGAACCAACTTTCTAAGCAATTACAACCTTGGCAGGGACGTTTTAATGAAATTCAGGATATTCTAAGCCTAAAAAAACCGTTATTAGAACAGGTCGAGCGTTTTAATCAGGAAGAGCAAACACTGAATATTGCGATTATGGGGCAGGTCAAGGCAGGTAAAAGTAGCTTTTTAAATGCTCTCCTCTTTAATGGCAAACCCGTTCTGCCTACAGCAGCCACACCTAAAACAGCAAACCTAACACGCATTTCCTACGGTGAAAAACCTGTACTGGAAGTTGAATACTACACAGCAGAGGAATGGCAAGACCTTGAGCAACTGGCACAACAACAAGGCGATTATGACCAAATTAAAGTGGCAAAAGAACTGACCACGATGGTGAAGCAAAGTGGTCTGGATGTTACTCAGGTATTGCAGCAACAAAAACAACTGATTGAAGCCAATTCTTTAGATGAGCTGATGCAGGTTCTAGACAGCTATGCAGGCAACAGTGGTCAATATACGCCTTTGGTCAAAATGACACGCCTCTATTTACCCAATGAAGAACTGAAAGGCTTTGACATTATTGATACGCCAGGAATGAACGATCCTGTGCTCAGCCGTACTGAAAAGACCAAGGAAGAAATGAAACGCTGTGATGTTGTGTTTTTCCTTTCCCGTGCTAGTCAGTTTTTAGATCAATCTGATATTGAATTACTCTCAAGCCAACTCCCTCAAGGTGGCGTACAGAAAATGGTTTTAGTGGCTGCACAATATGATTCTGTGATTATTGATGATGGTTTTAACCGTGATTCGTTAGCAGAATGTGAAACCAATGTTCAAAAACGTGTCAATCGTCGTGCGGAAACTGAACTTGGAAAACTTGCTGAACAACGTGAACAGGCAGGTCGCCCACAAGTTGCCGAATTATTACGCTCACTGACCAAACCTATTCTATCCAGTACCTTTGCCTATGGTTTTTCACATTGGGAACAATCTCAATGGGATAACGCCATGCAGCATACTTATAAGGAATTACAAAGTTTAGGGGAAGAATGGGGTGATTACCAATTTACTCAAGCAGACTGGGAAAGAATTGGTAACTTTAAAACGCTTAGCCAAGAATATGAACAGGCTCGCCAGAATAAAGTCCAACTTTTAGAACAGAAGAAACAAGAACTTTTGCCCAAAGCTCAGGAAAATTTAACAGATAAAGTACAAGCGTTGACTGCAATGATTGATCAACGTATCCATACCTTGAACACGCAAGATATTCAGCAACTGGAACAGCAGCAAAAGAAATGTGAACAACAGATTCAGCGCATTTCAGGGAAGCTGGAAAATCTGATTAATCAACAAATTAATAAACTGCAAAGCACGACTCAAGATATTACCCGTGACTTGCAAAAAGGGATTCAACAATATAGTCAAATCACCACACATACAGGGACAGAGACAGAAGAACGCTCGTATGAAGTCAGTACCTCAAAATGGTATAACCCATTTAGTTGGGGAAGCACTGAAACACGTTATCGTAGCTACACCACAACCTATGAATATCTGAATGCTTCCGATGCAGTAGAGCAAGTCAGTCAATATGCCCGTGATTGCACAGTTGATATTCAATATCACTTTAACGACTTAGTTCGCCCAAGCCAATTAAAACTGGATTTACGCAAGGCATTGGTAGATGAACTCAATACATCCAGTCAGGATTTTGATCCTGCACAGTTTAAAAATACGCTGGATCGTGTCATCAATCAGCTAGATTTACCTGAGCTAAATTTGGATATCGGCAATCCAAGTGAGCTGATTAGCCGTAATTTTAGCGGTCAGGTTCGTTCAAGTAGTGATATTCAGCAACTTAAACAACAGCTTAATCAATCATTGCAGAAAATTTTTGAAATGTTATCGCAACGGTTTAAAACATCTTCTCAGGATTTACAGCACAGCCTAGAACAAACTCGTGATTCTTTACTGCAAACCCTAATTGCAGGACTTGAACAAGAGTTACAACAGGTTCGTCAGGACTTTGCTGAAAAACAAAAAACCTTAGAAGAATATCAACAGCTTAAAAAAATCCTAGCTTAAAGCCATATAGGTGTACAGTTTCTTGTACACCTTTTCTTTTATACAGATTTGGGGGAATTCGATATGGAAATGATTAAACGTCTGTTCTTTAAACATCTGGTTTTTAGCCAAAGTAACATTAAAAAAGTCATCCTGCTTATTTTGATTAATGGGCTAGGTATTGTCACGATGATTGGTTTACCAGTTGCCTTGATTATTGATGTACTGTTTGTGTTTTATAATCTTCAACGTGTTTATCAACATCGGGCGACCATTAAAAAGGGCTGGAATTTTATTACCCTACTCAATCGTTTGGCATTAGGGCTCATTGTTTTAGTCGGACTCGGTATATTCTTTGGCTCATAAGTTGATGATTTCATCACGTCAAACTATGACTTGGTCATAGTTTTAATCACTATCTTTTTATCAAACCTAAACTTACACTCTATGTATAATTTATATTGCGTATAACACCATGAACCAAAAGCAATTATTTGAAAAAATTCAGCGTATTCAACAACAGTTGATGCAAGGCTTAATTGAGCGTGAGCAAACCATTAAACTTGCCTTTCTTGCAACATTATCAGGTGAACACATTTTATTGATTGGCCCGCCTGGCACAGGCAAAAGTATGGTGGCTCGTCGCATCCATCTCATGTTTAAGCAAACACCGTATTTTGAGCGTTTACTGACTCGCTTTTCTGTACCTGAAGAATTGTTTGGTCCTCTTTCCATTAAAGCCCTAGAGCAAGATCAATACACCCGTTTAACACAAGGTTATTTACCACAGGCATCTATTGCCTTTCTAGATGAAAT
>CAZKJI010000164.1:0-4792 GCA_964553005.1 uncultured Acinetobacter sp.
GTATCTCAAGAGGGTTTGGTAATAAATACTTGTTTACTTTTTAGGAGTGACTTATTAGTGCTGCCGATTGTTGATTGGAAAATAGACAAAAATTAAGGTTGAGGCATCCATAAGTTATGTTCTTGGTTATAGAGCGATCATGGGTGCTTTGATTAATTTTAAAACACAACATAAGGATAACAACACATGAATGAATACTTTACTGATCCCTCCCAGAGAGGAGGATTCAACGCAATGTATTATTGGGATCAATTTCATCCAATTTTTGCAGCAATTTTAATCTTACTGGTGGGTTGGATTATTGCCTTAATCATTGCCGCAGGTGTAAAGCGGCTATTGCAAAAGGTTGGTACCAATCACAAGTTATCTTCGGTAACTGGTCGTACGCCCAATATTGAAAACTTAGTTTCTAAATTGGTGTTTTGGTTTGTTATGATTCTCGCTGTGGTTGGCTCACTCAATGTTTTAAATATTAGTGGTGTAAGTGACCCGTTTAGCAATATGGTAGGACGAGTACTTGCTTATATACCAAACTTATTTGCAGCCGTTGCAGTAGGATTTATTGGTTGGATTGTGGCGCGTTTGGTACGTGCTGGATTGACCAATGTATTATCTAGAACAGAATTAGATGAGAAGCTAAGCAGTGAAGTTGGTGTTAACGCTTTAAGTAGTAATATCGCAGAAATTTTTTACTGGTTGGTTTTATTACTATTTCTACCAATTGTGCTGTCTATTTTAGGTTTAACAGGACTGCTGATTCCTGTACAAAACATGGTAAACGAAGCGATTGCTTATCTGCCTAATTTGTTTATTGCGGGTGTGATCCTTTTTGTAGGTTATATTCTCGCCAAGATTGTGCGCGGTATTGTCGAGGGATTAGGTAATAGCTTGGGATTACAAACGCAAGCTGAAAAAGTAGGATTATTTAAAAACTCAAATATATCGAAATTTTTAGGCTCATTTGTGTTTGCAATTATTGTCATCACAGCGTTGATTGTGGCATTTGAAGCTTTAGGAATCCAAGCGATTTCTCAACCCGCAACAGCGATGTTGAATGAAATTATGTATGCAATTCCACAAATTATTGCAGCTGGTTTAATTCTAATCGTTGCCTATATTGTTTCTCGTTTTGTTGGACGTTTAGTCGCTGAACTTATTTCAGGGGCGGGAATTGATGAAATTCCAATGAAGCTTGATTTGCAACGATTTCTTGGACAAACACGTATTTCTGATCTGATCGGTTATTTGATTGTATTTTTTACCATGTTGTTTGCAATCTCTGAAGCTGCGAACCGTCTTGGCTTAGAGCAAGTAAGTGTGCTGATTGCGATGTTTATTCAGTTTGGTGCAAGTATTTTATTGGGTGCAGTCATTTTGGTGATTGGATTCTGGCTCGCCAATGTCGTGGCTAATGTGGTACAACGCGGTGAATACAATAGTTCACGTTGGTTAGCAAACCTAGTTCGTATTTTAATTATGGGCTTAGTGATTGCGATGGGTCTAAAAGCTATGGGTATTGCGGATTCCATTGTGAATTTGGCTTTTGGTTTGACGCTTGGTTCAGTTGCAGTTGCTTTTGCCTTGGCATTTGGTTTAGGTGGTCGTCAACCTGCAGAACGCTTATTGACAGATTTATTAGATAAGGCAGAGAATGAAGCGAAACAGCCAAATCCTTTAGATAAAGAAATCACACCAAGTCATTCGGTACCACCAATAACACCACCGACCCCACCTTATTCAGATGAATAGTAAAAATAATCTTTGATTTTTTGAACCAATTCGACCACTCTAAGCAGGGTGGTCGTTTTGTTTGTATAAGCATTATTGAGTTTTTATCTATATCGTGATTAGAGCATATTTTAGAAAAACGAGACCTAAAACTGAATTTTAGGGTACATATGACTGTAGTTTAATAGGATTAATCAAAAATTTGACCTGAAAAGCAATTCATTTATAGATAAAGTATCAATAGTCTCTAAATAAAAATTCTATAGAGGAGAGTGAAATGAAGAGGCCAAATCGCGTATTTGCACCGATTATTATTGCAGGTATTACTGTAGGTTTTTTGGCGAGTGCGTACAAATTTGTTGTTGCGAAATCAAATACGGCTAAAGAAAAACCAATTAAAAATACTCAAAAAGTATCTTCTACAGAAGCCGCTAACTCTTCAGATCATCATGCTTAGTGTTATTTAGCAATCGGCTTAATGTGTTAAGTGAACTAAACAAATTGAGCCGCTGCTTGAGCCGAAGACCATGCCCATTGGAAGTTATATCCTCCCAAATGACCTGTTACATCGAGTACTTCACCGATAAAATATAAGCCTTTCTGCTTTTTACTTTCCATGGTTTTTGAAGAAACTTCGCTAGTGTCTACGCCACCTAATGTGACTTCAGCAGTACGATATCCTTCAGTTCCAGATGGCTTAACAGAAAAGGCGTGCAATTGATCAGCAATTTGCTCTAGTTGTAAATCGCTAAAATTGCCAATCGCAGTTTCACTTTGTTCCGCCCAAATTAGTTGTTGTAGCTCAAGCACGATACTTTTCGCCGTGAATTCACTGAGCAAAGTTCTGAGCAGAACTTTGGGTTGCGACTTTTTCTTTTCCTTGAAGAATTGAACTAAATCTTGGCTTGGGAAAAAATCAATTTTAAAGCTTTCACCCACATGCCAATAATTTGAGAGCTGTAATGAACTTGGTCCACTTAAGCCTCGATGAGTAAATAACAAAGCTTCAGTAAATTGATGGCGATCATTCACCAGTGTTGCATCTAAAGCATTACCACTTAAGCGTGTTGTGACTTCTTTAAAATGGTCTGAAAAGGTGAAGGGGACTAGACCTGCATGGGTCGGGTAAACACGATGACCAAACTGTTTGGCAATTTCATAGCCAATTCCAGAGCCACCTAAAGTTGGAATAGATAAGCCACCAGTCGCCACAATGAGAGATTCACAGTGATAAGTGCCTTGATTGGTTTCAATGATAAAACCTGAATCTGTTTGTGCTGTTACGCTTTGTACTTCGCAATGGGTCTGAATCTGAACGCGTTTCGATTTATTGCACTCTGCAAGTAAAAGTTCGAGGATTTCTTTTGCGCCTTTGATTGTAAATAGCTGACCGTGTTTACGTTCTTCATATTCAATGCCGTATTCGCAGACCAAACCAATAAAATCCCAGTTGGTGTAACGAGTGAGCGCTGAAATAACAAAATGCGGGTTTTCAGAAATATAATTGGCAGGTTCAACATCGAGGTTGGTAAAGTTACATTTGCCACCACCAGACATTAGAATCTTTTTACCTACTTTATTGGCTTTTTCTAATACGACAACGGAACGTCCACGTTTACCAGCCTCTGCAGCCAACATCAAGCCTGATGCACCTGCACCTAAAACAACAACATCAACTTGATGAACCATGAGGATTACTCGGTAGACGAAAAGCGAGCAATTATAAAAGATTTGTGGGGGTTTTAATATGCTTTAAGCTTTCCTTGCAACCCACCTGTATGAATGGCCAGGATTCGAGTGTGGGCAGGGAAATGATTGTGCTGGATTAAATCAAGAAGTCCCATCATCATTTTACCTGTATAAATGTGTTCGAGTGGAATTTGATATTTTTGCTCAAAATTTTGAATAAATTTCAATAATTCAGGTGTAGTTTTGGCATAGCCGCCACCACAATAGGCATCGGTTAAAGACCAATTGCTTTTATCGGTCCATTCTTGAATGTCCTGTTTGAGAAAATCACCTTTCAAGGCTGAAAACCCTAAAACTTGCTGTTGTTCCGAGCTACTTTCAATGATGCCCACAATTGTTCCACCAGTACCCACAGCACAACAAATTACGTCATAATTTTCTAAATCATCAGGGGAGAGGATTTCCTGTGTCCCTTGAATGGCAAGGGAATTGCTTCCACCCTCTGGAATAATAAAGGCTTGAGGATATTGCTGTTGAAGTTGTTGTAAATATTCCACTTCATGGCGCAGACGATATTCGGCTCGGCTGACAAAATGCAGTTGCATGCCAAAATCTTGCGCTGTTTGTAGGGTAGGATTTAAGTCTTGGGTCGCAAGTTCTTGACCACGAATGATGCCAATACTTTGAAAGCCAAAGCGTTGAGCTGCATAAGCCGTTGCTGCAATATGATTGGAAAATGCACCGCCAAAAGTGAGGACTTGAGAAAAACCTTGCTGTTGTGCTGCCAAGAGGTTGTATTTGAGTTTAAAAAACTTGTTGCCCGAAATCTGGGGATGAATCTGATCAAGGCGTTTGATGGTCAGTTGAACAGGCTGGGGAAGTTCTAATGTTTGATAAGGGGTAGGAAAAGCAATGTGATCAAACATTTTTTTGCGAACGAGAAATGAATTTGACCACATTGTAAATGTATTTGATTGAAAATGTCAGTGTTGGTTTATGAGTCGGTATCCACCGACGTGATCACCGACATACTAGGACGTAGGTTTTCCATGCCTTTTTGTTCTGGATCAATGGCGATGCGTACCGCAATACGTTGAACGACTTTGGTAAAATTTTCTGTGGGACTGTCAGGTTTAAGTACACTGAACTCTGAACCCGCAGCAGTGGAAATCTGCTCCACATGGCCTGGTTTATTGAGCAATGTCCAAACAATAGGTATCGCTATTCCACGATAGATGATGGCTAACATCAAGATATTGATATCTCGTTTTCCCCATTTCCGGTTGGTTCTATCCAAAGTTAATTGGACTTTATCGAATAAAAATATATTGAAAATTAACTGAGAAATTTGACGATAATCGAAATACTGATCTGC
>CAZKJI010000165.1:0-4745 GCA_964553005.1 uncultured Acinetobacter sp.
TCAACAAGTTTTTATCTGCATCACCGCCGATGGATGTGCATTCTACACCATTTCAGGGCAGGTGCAAGGGATTTATTCAAATTTATTTCACTTATCGCACCAACCGATTATTTTTTACACAAATAAGGCTGAAAATGTGCGATTTGGTCGATTATTTGCTCAGTTTTATTTTTTTCTTGCCAGTGTAAAGGTCTGCAATCGATATATTCACAGTATCCCGTGCCCTCATAACTCCCATTGTCCCATAAGAGTTGATAGTGAAAACTGCCCACATAACCTGCTGCCAAACCAAATTTATAATCACCTCGACTTTGTGCTGTTAGTTGAAAGACAACAACATCCTTTTCTGAATATTGCCAACTAAATTCTCGTGGTAAATACATATCTCGTCCATTTGGTGTTTGTACTTTTGGATAAACACGGCTGACATCAAAAATGACTTGATCATCATAAAGTCGAGATTGCTGTTCATTCGACTGAATTTCAATCCGAGAAAAAATAATACTATTCCACTGGTTTCTGAGTTCGGACAAAATAATTTGCAAATCTGCATTAATCTGAATGATTTGATAGGTAAAAAAATGAAAGGCTATAAAAGGCAAATACATGGCTCTAGCATGTTTTAAAATACCCTGTGCTTCAATTTGATACTTTTGTTTTTTATAGGTGATTTCCCCTTCACATTGGCAACGCACATACCAATAATCGCCAACTCCCCATTGTAAAGCTGAATGATTTTCTATTTCAGAGTCAATATTCACTTGGAGTTGACAACCGAGCTCATCATCATCACGCTTAAAATAATAATTTGGGAAATCAACTTGGATTTGATCTACATCTAAAAACTGATAACGGTCTTGCTCCAATTGACACTGCTCTTTGGCACTATAACTTTTGAGATGTCCAACAGTTGAGGCACTACTACTGACCAAAACGGTCGCAGTATCAATTGCCGTCGTAGTAATAGCACTGGCGTTATAACAAATCGGAATGCGAGGTTGACCGATTAGACTAATAAAATTTAAGTAATAAAAGGGCTCAGGTAAATTCGGCAGAATTAAAGCTTGATAAACAATTTTAAATAAGCCTTTTGGCGGATAGAATGTTAAAGCTTCTGACTTATTGAGGTTCAGCCGCTTTAATTGATTGTTATTCATCAATATTGGCATACTGAACCTCTCTTTTCTAAGTTATTATTTTTGCTTCATTCTTTTTGGCTAGTAATGTCGTGATGAAACCTGAAAGGATATAGAGAATAGATACAATCAGGATTCCTACTGGAATGTTGTACGTGATTGCGGCAAAAATCAAGACCACAGGCAACATCACAACAAAAGGTACACGTTTACGATCCATTTGTTTAAATGAATAGTATTTGATATTTGAAATCATAAGTAAACCAACACTGACCATGACAACACAGTTCACAACCTGAATCACGATGTCCTTTAAGTCAAATAGTAAGGGAAAATCCCGTCCCACCCAGACCATTGAGATCACCGTCACTGCTGCAAGTGGGCTCGCAATTCCAATAAAGTAACGCTTATCCACCACACCAATTTGCACATTAAAACGTGCTAAACGAAATGCAGCACACGCGGTATAAATAAAACAACAAGCTAAACCGATACGGCCAAGATCATGTAAGCTCCAGCTATACATCAGAATCGCTGGCGCAACACCAAAAGCTAATAAGTCAGACAGTGAATCGTATTGTTCACCAAAGGCACTTTGAGCCCCGATTGCCCGCGCTACGCGACCATCTAATCCATCCAGCAATGCCGCCAGAAAAATGGCATAAATCGCTTGGTTAAAGTTTCCATTCATGCTTGCGATGATGGAATAGAAGCCCGAAAGAAGTGCTGCAGTGGTAATCAGGTTGGGCCATAGATAGATGCCACGGCGTTTTACTTTCTGCCCTTCATGCGTCTGCTCTTCTTCTTCGACTTCAAATGTAATGCCATCAAAAGAATGGTCTCTATTATTCAAGTCAACATCTGGTTTAGGAGAATTTGTCATTATTTTCAATTCCTCGAGAATATCTTGACGGTGATGGGCTTATTCACCCACCAACCAGCGCACCGCAGCATGACCACCATTTTCACTCATACGTAAATGCGGGAATAGCCATTGTAAGGCTTGGTCTGCATCTTCAGAGAATTTCCAAGGGGGGTTAATCACGAGTAAACCACATCCATTCAAGCCAACTGGCGTGTCATCAGGCCAAACACAAATTTCACAAATTAATTGGCGACGAATTCCTGTTTTGAACATTTTCTTTTCAAAACGTTCAATCATGGCGCGATCTTTGATTGGATACCATACTGCAAACACACCTGTTGGCCATTTTTTATGTGCGGCTTGGAGAATTTCAACCAATTGTGGGAAGTCTTTACGCTCAATTTCGTAAGGTGGGTCAATCATGACCAATCCGCGTTTTTCTCTAGGTGGAATGACACCCATCAGACCTTCATAAAAATCACGCTCATGCAAGCCCGCACGTTTATCGCGGATATTAAAATACAATTGTTGAAACACATCTCGCTGCATTTCAAATATAGTTGCTTTATCAATATCACGCATGCCTTCAAGCGCAAACCAAGGTGAACCCGGATAAGCGCCTTTACCTGAACCTGCACGCATATCTTCAACAATTTTAAGATATTGTTTTATGCCTTCAGGTGCATTACGTTTAATCGAATCATCAAGCTTGACCAATCGATGGATACCCGTTAAAAACTCACCTGATTTTTGTGCTTCAGACGTAGATAAATCATATTTACCTGCACCACCATGGGTATCAATATATCGATAAGGTTTATCTTTAGCATTTAAACGAGCGAGCAGTTGAAGCAAAAGTACATGCTTCATAACATCGGCAAAGTTACCCGCATGGAAATGGTGACGGTAATTCATGTTGACAATTATTCCTCAATTCAAAGGATAGTTTAACATGAAAGAAAAAAGTATTCTTTAGCGTTGATGTGATCATCTAAAATTGCACTGTAATCAACTTACTAATGAACTGGAGTTCTATGCAACAAACCTCTTTCACAAGTTCATGGAACTTAGATCAAATTTTAGATGATTTAAATGAATTTGGTTTTGCTCTAATTGATGATGTCTACTCGGCTGAATATGTGGAATCGCTAGTACAAGAATGCAGCACCCATCTTGCTGAATTCAGAGCGGCAGGAGTACAAAACGGCGTTGTCAGTCATATCCGTAGTGACCATATTCTATGGATTGATGGTCAGTTACCGATTGCCCAACAGCATATCCAAGCTTTAGAAGAGTTCTCACAAGCGTTAAATCAAGCGTTTTATCTTGGGATTAAAGAAGTAGAAGCACATTTTGCCTGCTATAACGCAGGTGAATTTTATGCTTTACATCGTGATAATCCTCAACAAAAAAATGACCGAATGATTTCAACCGTTTTTTATCTACATAAAGATTGGCAGGAAGATTGGGGTGGTCAATTACGTTTGCAGGATAAAAATGGTCAATGGCATATTATCCAGCCCTCGCCTAATCGTCTGGCGATTTTCCAGAGCGATTTATTACATGAGGTTCTACGCTCAAATCACCAGCGCTTGTCGATTACTGCATGGTTACGCAGTGGAGGCTCAATCTGGAATCAGGGCTAAGCCCTTTAAATTCAAGAAAACAGCCTTATATAGCTAAGCATAACTGATGATTATGGATCAATACATGTCGAATGAGACGAAACAAGTCATTGCACGAATTGGTGAAACTGACCAGCTCTTTTTAGAGAACAATAGTCCTGAACTTGCTTTAGAGCGTGCTGATCTGCGTTTACAGCTAGTCGTACTCAGCCATGTACGTCAGGAACAATTACACTTCTTACAGGAAGCAATCGTACTGCTTGAACAAGCACGTATTGAATATGATGAAATGCCATTAAGTTTGTATTTGAATTTGTCTTTATGTTTAGCCAAAGCGTATATGATTTACTTTGAGATAACCAAAGAGCAGCGTTTTGCTTTAATTACACAGCAAATTCTTAAACCTTTGGCATATACAGAACACTTAGAGATTTATTTCTTCTTGGCTTACGCTTCAGCTGCGAAGCAAGAACCAGCATTAACACGGCATTGGCTAACGAAATACGTATCTTGCTTAGAACATGATTTAGAGTTATTGCAGCTTCATCCTGCTTTTGGTGAAGTCCGCAAAGAAGAATGGTTTAGCACCCTATTACGCAATAAAGCTCACTGATGTGAGCTTTATTTTTACCGAATCATTATTTGGTACTGTCTACATGCAACTGTTGATTCAGTTCATCAATCACAATGGCCCATTCATCATCTTTGTCCCAATGACTTTTTAGAAAATCTCGCTGACCTACGCTCCAGAACTCAGCTTCATGTAATTTCTGGTCAGCACTGAGCTGATGGGTTTTTACAAAACTTTCAATTGAAGCATCATCTGCCTCCAGTCCAAGCTGCTCAAATAAAAGCTCAAGTGTTGGTTGTTGTTCAAACATTGTTATTCTCCCAAACAAGTTACTTCATAGAAATAATTTAACAGTAATACTGCTAACATACAGAAAGATGCCTATATTTTATTGTTGTTTTTTGTGTGTACTTAGCATGAAAAAAGCACCTTATGAAAGGTGCTTTTTCAATCTATCAAACTGATAAATTAGTTCAACATGTCTGCAATTGCAGCACGTTCTTCTTCAAGTTCATTTAACGTGAAGTTGATACGCTCACGGCTGAACT
>CAZKJI010000166.1:0-4737 GCA_964553005.1 uncultured Acinetobacter sp.
ATTGATGACTTTATTCTCGATAAAAATCATCTGCTACCACAGAGAATCTATAAATAATAGTGCGTAAGTCCTAAAATAGTTATTGTCAAACGGATTCAACAACTTTACCTCAAAACCTTTAAAATCAGCAATATTACGAGTCACTACTGTTAAATGATGCTGCTTTGCGGTTGCTGCAATCATGGCATCTTCATATAAAGTATCAGAAGTACGGTGCATGAGTTTTGCCCAAGTTCTAAAAATATCAGCCGTCATTGGCAGCACATTATAAGAACTTGCAACCAAATCTAACCATTGCTCAATGTGTTGGGCTTTGGCGGTATCTTGCTCTCTCGTAATCTCAATACCCGCCTGAATTTCGCCAATCGTAACCGCAGATAAAAACAAATCCTTATCCTCAATGGATTGAATCCAAGCAACAACTGCCCCATGCGGTTTAGGTTTGCATAATTCAGAAATGACATTGGTATCTAACAAATACATGATTTAATCCAGTTCAGGAATAGAATGGCGTTTTACCTGTCTTGAACGTGGCAAATTCATCTCAAAACGATGCTCATCGCTTAGTAATAATTCTTTTAACGAGGGTTTTGCCGAAGTGGTGAGGCGTTGATATTCCTCAATCGGTACAAGTACCGCAGTTTGTACCCCACGTTTGGTAATCAATTGTGTACCCTCAAGCATACAACATTCGAGTAATTCGCTAAATTTGGCTTTAGCATCTTGTACAGACCATGTGTGCATGATGTTCTCCTTTAAATAACTAGTTATCTGACTAGTCCAAGAGATGGGTTTGATAAAATCAAGATGCGGACTGGATTGAAATATTAATGCAAGGGGTACTAAAAGCATCGGATGATATCGCTTAAAGTTATTTTCTAGCATTTTAGACACCACCACTCGTCAGAAAGGTCAATAAATAATCAAAACTATCACGCTATAGTATATGAACCATTTCTAAAATCTATGGAGAACAAAGATGGTTACTGCTGGCGAAAAACCTGGAACTGGCTTCTATTTTTGTGTCCAATGCGGACATCGCACCTATTTAGAAATTGGTACTGATCGTTTACCTCCGTGTACCAAATGCCTTGGCAATCAATTCAACAGTAAGAATGCCTAAGCCGCAAACACCAAACAGTTACCCACTGTTTTGATGAAAGCCCTGTCACTCGATAGGGCTTTTTTGTTAGTTTAAAATATGAAATAACAAGATAGTGGTACCTGACAAAAATAAGGAAAACCCAGATGGAAACAATTTTAGGACTTTGTATCGGCGTAGGATTAAGCGCAGCCTGTGGTTTTCGTGTCTTTGTTCCCTTGTTGGTGATGAGTATTGCAACCTTAATGGGCTGGTATGAACCTGCAAAAGGCTTTGAATGGTTGGCGATCCCTGCCGCATGCGCTGCACTTGGATTTGCAACCATCTGTGAAATCGCTGCCTACTATTTGCCTTGGGTTGATAATCTCTTGGATACCATTGCCACGCCTGCTGCTGTAGTGGCAGGCACACTCAGTACGATGGCGGTCAGTAGTGGAGAAATGTCACAATTTGCAACGTGGGCAGCCGCGCTGATCGTGGGTGGCGGAACAGCAGGTGTGGTGCAAATGAGTACGGTAGCTGCACGTGGCGTTTCAACAGCAACCACTGGTGGACTGGGGAATTTTGTAGTGGCAACAGGTGAGTTGATTGGCTCGATTGTCTTGTCGATCTTGGCATTTGTGATGCCTGTTGTGATTACGGTATTTGTGATTATTCTGGTGATTGTGGTCGCACGTTGGATACATAAAAAGAGAAAAAATCAGATCAATCCGTCAGCGTGTTAATAACACTCGAAAAATCATAAGGAAGCGAGTAAATTACACACACATTTTGATGGTGCGTTGGCGTTTATGGCATTTACTTGGATTCTATTCACGATCATGGCTGCGTTTATGCAAGCATGGCGCAACGCATTTCAAAAACAACTCAGTACCACAGTTGATGTCTATGGAACGACGCTGGCTCGATTTCTATTCTCGCCCATCTTTGCCTTTAGCTATCTGGCATTTCTCTATCTGCACCAACCTGTCACAGCGCAGGTTCATTTCTCCAATAAATTCTGGTTCTATGTGGTAATTGCAGGCATTAGCCAGATTTATGCCACAGCATTAATGGTCAAATTATTCCAGCAGAAGAACTATGCCATTGGTGTCGGGCTGGCCAAAAGTGAAGCCATTTTGGCGGCTTTAGTTGGTGTTTTGTTTCTACAGGAGCATTTAACAGCCTGGGGCTGGGTGGGAGTATTGATTGGTGCAGTGGCAGTCTTTCTACTAAGTAAAGGTCGTCAACACACTGAACTATCATTTAAAACCCTAATGATTGGTTTGGGGAGTGGATTGTGTTTTGCCATTACCTCATTACTGGTACGGGAAGCTAGTCTGGAACTGACCATGTTGCCGTTTTTGCATCGTGCAGGATGGGTACTTTGTAGCCTGATCAGCTTTCAGTGTATTGTACTTTTACTCTACCTAGGGGTTTTTAGCCGAAAAACACTTTATAAAATGTGGCAGCGTCTTGGTCTAACCCTGCGCGTGAGTATCTGTAGTTTTCTCGCCTCAGTCGGTTGGTTTAGTGCCATGAGTATGCAAACGGTGGCAATTGTCAAAACCTTGGGACAGGTCGAAATATTATTTAGCCTATTGATCTCAGCATTTTTCTTTAAAGAAAAGTTGGCAAAGACGGATCATTTAGGTTTATGGCTGGTAATTGTGGCGGCCATTATGGTGATCTGGGCATAAATTTAGGTTTTAAATGAAAAAATACACAGCTAAAACAGGATATATCGGAAGATAAGTGGTAAATCTATACTCTATTTGGAAAATAATTCTAATTATAAAACTGGATATGCAAAATTATTTCATGAGTGGCTAAAAATAGTAATTTTTAGGAAAACAATCCCACAGCAATCTGCCTAAACTATGTCTCAAGGGTTGAGGAACGATTAAAGTTCCGTAAGGGGATCGAAAAGAGTAGCATGCACCGAAGCTTATAAAGCAAGTGTGTACTTACCTAAAAGGTCTCGATTCGGCTTAGGACGCTATAGATCAAAAGTTTATAGGCAGAGGTTATAACTTACAAAGTTATAAGTGTTGAAGTAAACAACATGTTTTCCCTTGATACCCTGAAAAATTTAATGAAATAGAATATGACCAATCAGACTTAAATAATAAAAACCACATCAATAAAATCTAATATAAATGTGAGGTTAATCCGTAAAGCTTTGCTATTTTGAATATAAGTAGATGTTTTTATATTAAAAAACAAAATGATATAATTGGAACAATAGGTAAAACCAAAATATGATCACAGGAAATAGGTCAGAACAATAATGAATGAGTTTGAGCTTAAAATACGCTATCCACATCATGTCAACCGAAATGAAATTGATCATTTGGGTGCATTTGATTTAGCGACTATTTTAACGAAATTTGACGAAATGGCATGGCGTCAGCAACTTATTCGTCAATTACAGCTCAATGGGTCAGATACCAGCTTTATTGTCACTGATGGCTATTCAGGACAAACGATTTCCATCACCTTAGACGCTTTTGCGAAATCACAACAGTTAGAATTTAAGTTGGAGAGTGACATTCCCGTAATCATCCCCAAAAAAGATGTATTTGGACTGGTAACACGCAAAACGAAGGATACTGTTTCTTTCAAGCAACTGAGTTTAGTACGAGCAAAAGACTACCTGATCGCTTTTCTAAATCGTGAAGTGGTGACATTGGAAGAAATGTATAAAGAGAATCTGGCCAAAGGCATTAAAAATTCCTAATTGATCTCAACAATATGGTGATAGCGGCTGTGTGGAATTATAATCGCCCCCAATTTTTATTTATCTTTTGCTGTTGTCCATGCCCTTAAATAACGATTTTATCTATGCACCACCACAGGAAGCACTTGAAATCATTTATGAAGATGAAGATTTGGTGGTGGTCAATAAACCTGCTGGATTGTTATCAGTCATGGGACGTTTACCTGAACATCAGGACAGTGCCTACTTGCGGATTTTGGAAAAATTTCCAACAGCTAAAGTCACTCATCGGCTAGATATGGCCACCTCTGGCTTGTTGATATTTGCCAAACACCGCGATGCTGAGGTTGCGGTCAGCAAGATGTTTCAGGCACGTAGAGTAAAGAAATACTATATTGCCTTGGTACAGGGACAGATTCAGGCTGAGGGAAGTGTCGAATTTCCCTTGATCACTGACTGGGAAAATCGTCCGCGTCAAATGGTACATTTTGAACTAGGTAAACAGGCCAAAACCCTGTTTCAGCTGATGGAATATGATGCGGAAACAGATCAAAGTCGAGTCCGTCTGGAACCTGTTACAGGACGGTCACATCAACTCCGAGTCCATATGATGCATATTGGTCATCCGATTATGGGAGATAAACTCTATCATCCTGATCCAGCCAGGTTTCATTTAAAACGCATGGCTTTACATGCGGCATATTTGGCATTTCAGCATCCATTCCATACTGAAGATATAGTGCTTAAATCTATCGCCTCTTTTTAAAACTCGTGGTTAGGTGATGTAATTTTTGACAACAACCGATCCTGCTAAAATATATAGGACTTACGCATTGACGGATTCAAAAAAGTATTAGGGCTTGTTGAGAATTAACAAAGGCAACTGATTAATTTATAATAGTACTATGGATAGATACATACTTACTGATGCCCAATG
>CAZKJI010000167.1:0-4703 GCA_964553005.1 uncultured Acinetobacter sp.
ATGAATGACTTAAGAAACGATGATCCAAATTTTGATGTTATGGGTAATTTTGATCATGGTTTAACTTTAGCACTCAGTAAGGGTCGAATTTTAAAGGAAACCTTGCCATTACTGGAAAATGCAGGCATCAATTTACTTGAAGACCCAGACAAATCACGCAAGTTAATTTTCCCAACCACGCATAAAAAAGTACGTATCCTGATTCTGCGTGCTTCTGACGTACCGACTTATGTGGAGAATGGTGCAGCAGATTTTGGTGTGGCAGGTAAGGATGTGTTGATGGAGCATGGTGCCCAGCATGTTTACGAGTTGCTTGACCTGAAAATTGCCAACTGTAAGCTGATGACTGCGGGTAAGGTCGGTATGGAACGTCCTAAAGGGCGTTTAAAGATTGCCACCAAGTATGTCAATTTAACCCGACAATACTACGCGAGTTTAGGTGAGCAGGTTGATGTGATTAAGCTGTATGGTTCAATGGAGCTTGCACCTTTGGTTGGTCTGGGTGACTACATTGTTGATGTGGTGGATACTGGCAATACCTTGCGTGCCAATGGTCTGGAACCTTTGGAAGAAATTTGCAAAGTGTCTTCACGCCTAATTGTCAATAAAGCCAGCTTTAAACGCAAACAGGCGATTCTAAATCCGATTTTGACGCAACTTGAAGAAGCGATTCATAATCGTTAATCAACACATAGTTTAAATTTTGAAGGTCAACTGAGGTTGGCCTTTTTATTTGATTTCAGGATTAGAAAAAAGATAACCAGAGAAGAACTGGATATTGATCGAGGAACTCTTTCTTTGTGATTGATTTTTTAGGCTGATATTGCATCCACAAGGACGATGAAAAAGGGTAAACTTAGCGTTCTCTTTTTTATCTTGTGGGTAAATTGATGCGACGTTTATCGACTCAGGATCAAAATTTTAAACAGGCATTCGCTGAACTTTTAGCATTTGAAACTGTGAATGATCCTCAATTAGTACAAACTGTAGACCAGATCATTGCTGATGTCCGTCAGTATGGTGATGATCATGTACTTAAACTCACCCAGCAGTTCGATCGACATCCAGCGCATCAATTCTCCGATTTAGAACTTAGCCAGCAACAGCTTAAAACCGCATTTGAGGGATTAAGTACAGAAATTCGTGAAGCTCTGGAGCTGGCGGCAAAGCGGATTCGTTCATTCCATCAGGCGCAAAAGCAAGAGGGATGGACTTATGTGGATGAGCTGGGAAATACTTTAGGACAGAAAGTTACACCTCTTGATCGGGTTGGGATTTATGTACCAGGGGGGTTGGCATCTTATCCATCCTCTGTATTGATGAATGCCTTACCAGCCCATGTGGCAGGTGTTCCTGAAATTATTATGGTGGTGCCTGCACCAAATGGTGAGCTCAATCCATTGGTCTTGGCTGCGGCATATCTAGCTGGCGTTAGCCGAGTATTTACCATTGGTGGTGCACAGGCAGTTGCGGCATTGGCCTACGGAACCCAAACCGTTCCAGCCGTGGATAAAATTACGGGACCAGGGAACCGCTTTGTTGCTGCGGCAAAACGGGCCGTGTTTGGTCAGGTCGGCATTGATATGATTGCTGGACCTTCAGAAATTCTGGTCTATGCCGAGGGTGAAAACAATGCCGAATGGCTGGCGATGGATGTATTGTCTCAGGCAGAACATGACACGGTTGCTCAAGCCATTTTCATTACACCTGATGAAGCACTTTTAAATGCCGTGGATGCAGCCATTGAAAAGCATCTTGCTGAATTACCAAAAGCCGAAATTGCCCGTACTTCAATTCAAAACCGTGGTGCGCTGGTTCTGGTTAAAGACCGTGCAGAAGCGATTGAGCTGATCAATCAGGTTGCGCCTGAGCATTTGGAACTCTGTCTGGATGATGCTGAATTGATGAGTCAAGATATTCGTCATGCAGGTGCAATATTTATGGGGCGTTATACGCCAGAAGCGATTGGTGATTATTGTGCAGGGCCAAACCACGTCTTGCCAACGTCAGGCACAGCACGTTTTTCATCACCATTGGGTGTTTATGATTTTCAAAAACGTTCAAGCCTGATTATGTGCTCACAGGATGGTGTTAAAACGCTGGCCAAAACAGCCGATATACTTGCGGTACAAGAAAACCTTGATGCCCATGCACGTTCAGCACGTTACCGTTATGAAGCTTGAATGTGCAACGTGTGTCATTGCTTAATGTTATAACAAATATAAACCTCTCCCTAACCCTCTCCTAGAAGGAGAGGGGACTTGTCACTATACATGTGGAATAAGTTTGAAGATTCCTCTCCCTTTGGGAGAGGTTAGGAGAGGGTAAAAGAGAATATAAAATGTCAAAGATCACAACAGAACAAATGCGTTTTTGGAGTCCAGAAGTTCGCGAATTAGAGCCCTATGTGCCAGGTGAACAACCAAAAATCCAGAATTTGCTCAAACTCAATACCAATGAAAACCCATATCCACCATCACCAAAAGTTGTGGAAGCGGTGCAGACAGTTTTGGAAAATCAGGCCGATGCCTTGCGTTTATACCCTGACCCTGATGCCACAGCCTTAAAGCAAGCAATTGCCAATCAGCAAAAAGTTGAACTTGATCAGGTTTTTGTGGGTAATGGCTCAGATGAAGTTCTAGCCCATATTTTCAAGGCATTCTTTATCCAGAAACAACCTGTGCTTTATCCTGACATTACCTATAGCTTTTATCCAGTTTATAGTCAGTTCTTTGGAATCCAAACCAAGCAAATTCCTTTGAATGAAAATTTTGAAATTGATGTTTCAGATTATCAGCAGGAAAATGGCGGTATTATTATCACCAATCCGAATGCGCCAACCAGCATTGCCTTAGGTTTGAATCAAATTGAACAAGTTTTGCAGGCTAATCCAGATCGGGTGATCGTCATTGATGAAGCCTATGTCGATTTTGGTGCTGAATCTGCGGTTCAGCTTGTGAATCAGTATGAGAATCTGGTGGTTTGTCAAACAACCTCCAAGTCACGTTCACTCGCGGGTTTGCGTGTAGGTTTTGCAATTGCACAAAGCCATTTAATTGCAGCACTGGAAGCAGTCAAAAATAGCTTTAACTCTTATCCAATCGACCGCTTTGCGATTGCGGCAGCAGTGGCTTCATTTGAAGATCAAACTTATTTTGAAGCACAATGTGCCAAAGTGATAGAAAGCCGTGAAAAACTGGTGAGTGATTTAACTGCTTTAGGCTTTAAGATATTGCCATCAAAAGCCAATTTTATTTTTGCCACACATCCGCAACATCAAGCTGCTCAACTTGCCCAGCAACTCCGTGAGCAAGGCATTATTGTACGTTATTTCAATAAACCAAGAATTGATCAATTCCTGCGAATTACCATTGGCACAGATGAGCAAAATCAGCGTTTGGTGGATACACTTAAAATGCAAGTTTTATAACCTGTTTTTTGATTTAATCATCAGATTTCTGCCATGTGTTGAGCAAATCGAGCATGGCAGAAATCTTATCAAAACATTCCTGATATTCTGCTTCAGCATCAGAAGCAATGGTAATGCCACCACCTGCCCAGACCGATAATTGATCCTGATACTTTTGAATGCTACGAATCAGGATATTCCAGCGTCCCGTACCATCAAAATTGAAATAACCCAAACTGCCACAATACGCACCTCTTGATGCACCCTCTAGTTCCTCAATAATCTGCATGGCACGAATTTTGGGTGCGCCCGTAATTGAACCACCAGGTAGGGCAGACAATAGCATCTGCATTGGATTGACATCTTGCTTTAAAGTTGCCGTGATTTCACTGACCATGTGGTGAACCTGATTGAAGCTTTCAATTTCAAAAAGTTTGGTGGTTTTTACCGAGCCAGTTTCAGCATAAACACTAAGGTCATTACGCAACAAATCCACAATCATGACATTCTCAGCCTGATCTTTTTCAGAGTTGCTGAGCTTGGCTTTGGACGCTTGATCCCGCGTTTCATCATTAAAGCGTGGCATGGTTCCTTTAATTGGTCGGGTCTTGATTTTTCTCTCATGCTGAAATTCGATGAATAACTCAGGTGAACAACTGAGTAGCTCAAAATTATCAAGCTTTAGATAACCTGCATACGGTGCATGGGTCAATTGCCATAATTGTTCGGCTTTACTTAATAGTGTACCTTGAGCAGTAGCTTTAAATTCCTGTGTTAAATTGATTTGATAACAATCACCTGCCTTGATGTATTCCTGAACCCGATTAAATGCTGCAAAATATTGTGCCTTTGACCAACGGGGAGCACATTTTTTTAAGAGTTGAAGTGCTGTTGATTGATCTTCTTGGGCTTGGCTGAGAAGGCTGGAAATGCTTTCATAAATATGCTGTGCCTGTTTCTCATCACTATAAAAATACCAAGCACCCTCCTGAAACTTTAAAAAAGTGGAATATTCGCCTAGAAAAAAACTGGGTTGAGGATGACTGGAAACATCAATAAATTGATCTGCACTATAGTCATAACTAAAAAAGCCAATATAACCACCATGGAAAGAAATATCGTGCTCTGGGGATTCTAGTGAATGATTAAAATTTGAAAATTCAATCACTGATGTTGCATCTTGACTTATTTGATATTGATTAAATTCAATTTGATGAAACTGTGTCAGCGTTGACTGCTGAAATTTCAGAAAAGTTTTGGGTAGGAATGCAATAACAGGAAAATTTTGATCATG
>CAZKJI010000168.1:0-4690 GCA_964553005.1 uncultured Acinetobacter sp.
AAATGAATATCATCGACCAATAACAAATCTAAAGAACGACAGTTTTTCTTAAATTCCTCAACTTTGCCTTTTTGCAGCGAACTGACAAAATCCTGTACAAAGCTTTCCGAAGTCATATACATGACACGGGCATTTGGCTTGGCTTGCAAAAGTGCATTACCCACCGCCTGCATCAAGTGGGTTTTACCCAGACCTGTTGGACCATATAAAAACAGAGGATTGTGCTGGGACGCACCAAGCTGCGTTAAAACTTTTCGACAAGTTTCAGCTGCCATCTGGTTTGAACGACCTTCCACAAACAAGGAAAAAGTAAATTGTGGGTTGAGCTGTCTTTTCTTTGGTGTTTTCGCTGTGTTTTGACTTGGCTGGACCAGATCAGGCTCTTTCCTGATACGCGTTGGTGCTGTCTGGGAATTTAAAGCGGCCGTGGTGGTCGCTGGCTGCTCACTGGAGGACAAAATAGTACCAGGGCGCGAATCAACCAATATCTCAACCTGACGAACTCGCCCTTCAGACAACTGTTCCGCCAAAATTGAAATCAATTCTAAATGATTGTCTTGAATATAACGTGTCCAATAAGGATTAGGCGCATACAAACGCATGACCCCATCTACTTCTTCAGCAACCAGGGGACGAATCCACATCGCAAAGACGTTATCAGAGAGCTCTTGTCGCAAGCGAGTTAAGCAGTCTGTCCAGAGCATGTGCATCCCCTAATATCCATTTTAAATTCAAAAATAAAGAAACCACCAACCCCATCTTTCGAAGGGGTCGCCATTCTAACCAAGTTATCCACATCTGTCAGGACAATTTATGAGACTTTCGCTGAAAAAGACAGCATTTGTTTATAAATTTAAATTCAAAACCATATGTGCATAACTTTTTGCACAAGTTGTGGATAATTTTAAGCCAAAAGTTATCCACAAACCATAAAATTGATAGAAACATGTTTATCCACAATATAAAATCATGTTTATTCGTAAAAAAATGTCGATTTCCACAGAATAAGTCCACCTTAATAAGAATAAATTTAAATTTTAAAATTTGAATTTAATTATAAGATTGGGTTGGGTTGTGGATAACTGAGCGTATCGAAATTTAAATTCAAAACCCAAGAATTAAATTTAAATCATGAGAGAGGTTGTTAATAAGCCTGTCTGTAAGCTGTGAATATAGTTGAATATTGATATAATATAAAGGGATAGCTTGTGTATATTTTTTGTTTTCCATCATGTGAGATATTTGCTAGGTGTTTTATTGCTCCAAAACAGAACAAACAAAATGTAAAGTTTTTGATTTTCCATTGACAGCGTAAACATTGCACAATAAAATCGCGGACCTTTATAGAAAGATCATTTTGGGAGTTTCGATATGAAACGTACTTTCCAACCATCTGAATTAAAGCGTAAACGCGTTCATGGTTTCCGCGCTCGTATGGCTACTAAAGCAGGTCGTCAAGTTTTAGCTCGTCGTCGTGCAAAAGGTCGTCATAGCTTAACTGTTTAATACTGTTAAGCTGACCAGATTTGGGTGATGGCACTTTACAGTTTCGGCATTGAATCTCGTATTCGTTGTGCCGCTGATTACAAAAGTGTATTTGATGGTGCACTTTTTAAAGTGCACCAGCCCCATTTCCTTTTTTTAGCAAAATTAACCGAACAGCCAAAAAGCCGTTTGGGTATTGTTGTTGCCAAAAAAAAGGTACGCCGTGCTCATGAACGAAATCGGGTAAAACGTCTTGCTCGAGAGAGCTTTCGTGTGCATCAGGCACAATTTAATACTGATATCGATATTGTGGTGATGCCAAAGGTGGGTATCGAGGCTATTACCAATCAAGAATTACATCAACAGTTGGATTTTGCGTGGCAAAAATTACAACGCCTCGCCAGCAAGCATTCCAAAGTCGCTGTGACACCTCGCCAGAAGTAGGAACCGCCAATGGTACGTTTACTACATTGGTTGATAAGATGTTACCAGATTGCAATTAGTCCATTATTAGGTCCCCGTTGTCGTTATATTCCTACTTGCTCGCAATATGCAATTGAAGCTTTACAAATGCATGGTGCCGTCAAAGGTGTATGGCTATCGACTCAGCGGATTTGCCGTTGTCATCCTTGGAGCGGCTCAGGCTACGATCCAGTACCACGCAAAGCACTTCGTTTTATTTCGTTTCATCAAATAGATTCTCAAATGTATCACGTTGCTGTACCCTTTCGTGATCGTTTATTCAAGCAAAATCTCTCTAATCATTTGGGATAATAGATATGCAACAATGGGCCAGATTTGCAATTCTTGGAGCCATGTTTGTTACCGCATATTTGCTTATTTTGGCTTGGCAAAAAGACTATGGTCATGCTGCACCAGCACCGCAACAACAAGCGGCTGCTGTGACTGCACATGACGTATCTGCAGATTTGCCAAACGCTCAAAATGCAACAGCGGCTTCAGACTTGCCACAAGCAAATGTGACTGCATCACAAACCACAGAAACACCATCTGTGAGTCAGCAACTGATTTCAGTACAAACTGATCTTTATCACCTGTGGATCAATCCAAAAGGTGGTGATATTGTCCGTATTGAATTGTTAAGCCATGATGAAAGCAAAGACAGCGATAAGCCGTTTGTCATGCTGGAAAGTGATGCGAAACGTACTTATGTCGCTCAATCTGGTTTAATTGGTTTAAATGGACCAGATAGCAGCCGTAGCGGCCGTCCAATGTATGATGTTGAAAAAACAGCGTATACTTTGGCAGATGCGAAGAGCGTTGCAGCAAAAGATGGTAAGACACATCAAGTGTTGACTGTGCCATTGGTATTTAAAACACCTGAAGGTGTGGAAGTGATTAAGTCGTTCACCTTCACGCAAGGTGATTACCCAATTACAGTGAAACATCAGGTTGTTAACCGTAGTCAGCAAAACTGGCAAGGCCAAATGTTTGGTCAGTTAAAGCGTGACAATTCTGATGATCCAGGTAAATCTTCTCAAGGTATCTTTACTTTGGGAACTTATCTTGGTGGCGCATGGGGCACGCCAGAGGAGCATTATAACAAGTTGAAATTTGCGAATTTCAATGATGAAAAACTGAATGTCGAAGCGAAAGGTGGCTGGGTGGCCATGGTTCAGCATTATTTCGTCAGTGCTTGGATTCCTGGGAATTTAAAACTTACCCAAGCTGATGGCCAACCTTATACTGCCAAGCTGGAATCGCGTCAGTCTGCTGATGGCATGAATATCATGGGCTTCACCTCTCCAGTGATCAATGTACCTGCGGGTACGTCAATGGAAGTGGATGCACAACTTTATTCTGGCCCAAAAATTCAGTCTGAACTCAAAGATTTAGCTGCTGGTTTAAACCAAACTGTAGATTACGGTTGGTTATGGCCAATTGCCAAGTTATTGTTCCTGGGCTTGCAATTCTTCCATAATCTTGTTGGTAACTGGGGATGGTCAATTATCTTATTGACGATCTTGGTGAAGTTGATTTTATGGCCACTTTCTTCAAAAAGTTATCGTTCGATGGCGAAAATGCGTGTGATTGCACCAGAAATGCAACGTATGAAAGAAGAATTTGGTGAAGACCGTATGCGTTTCTCACAAGAAATGATGGCCTTATATAAGCGTGAACAAGTCAATCCATTGTCTGGTTGCTTGCCGTTATTGCTACAAATGCCGATTTTCTTAGCCTTGTACTGGGTGTTGATGGAATCCGTTGAACTTCGTCATGCACCGTGGTTAGGCTGGATTCAGGATTTATCCGCAATGGATCCATGGTTCATCTTGCCGTTGATCATGGGTGTGACCATGTATGTTCAGCAAATGTTGAACCCACAACCGACTGATCCAATGCAGGCAAAAGTGTTCCGTATCATGCCAATCATGTTTACGGTATTCATGTTGTTCTTCCCTGCGGGCCTCGTGCTTTACTGGATCGTCAACAACAGTATTACTATTTTGCAACAATGGTTTATTAACAAAGGTGTCGAAAAAGACCGTCTCAACAAGGTTGAATCGAGTTCTTAAGTTCGAACTTTTACTGAATAAATCCGCTTAAGATGGTAATCTTAAGCGGATTTTTCTTTGTCTGTATTTAGGGTTCCTGTTTCATAACCCTCGTGTTTTTTAGGTGAATTTAACATGCAATATCAAACCACAATTGCTGCGATTGCTACCCCATTAGGTCGTGGTGGTGTGGGCGTGATTCGACTTTCTGGACCGAAAGCCTATGCAATAGCAGAGCAACTGACCCAGAAAAAGCTCCCTGCGGCACGCATGGCAGGTTTCCGTCAGTTTTGTGATGCCGATGGCTCGGTGATGGATGAAGGCATCGTGCTATGTTTTCCAAATCCGCACTCGTTTACTGGCGAAGATGTGGTGGAATTACAGGGGCATGGTGGCCCTGTCATCCAAAATGCTTTGCTGGCACGTTTGCTCGATTTGGGCGCGACTGCTGCAAAGGCAGGTGAATTTTCCATGCGTGCCTTTGAAAATGGTAAAATGGATTTAGTACAGGCGGAAGCGATTGCTGATTTGATTGATGCTACCTCACAGGCGGCTGCACGTTCGGCAGTTCGTTCCCTACAAGGTGCATTTTCAACCAAAATTAATACGGTTTTAGAAAAGCTCATTCACTTGCGTTTGCATGTTGAAGCCGCGATTGATTTTCCAGAAGAAGAAATTGATTTCCTTGC
>CAZKJI010000169.1:0-4590 GCA_964553005.1 uncultured Acinetobacter sp.
TGGGATAACAGTTCGATAATTGCTGGGCAAGATTTACAGTCAGGTGGGGCATGGATGGGGGTCACTGAGTCTGGGCGTTGGGCAATCGTGACTAATTTTCGCAATGGACGAGATAAGAACCAATATTCAACTTCACGTGGGCATTTAATCCAGTCTTTTTTAGAAAGTGATTTAGCCCCCTTTCGTTTTGCACAACAATTAGAACAGCAACAACAGGACTACGCTGGTTTTAATTTGTTTGTTGGTGATCGAGAGCAAGCGGTTTATATGAGCAATCGTGGAGAAGCGCCACTGGTTCTGGCCAATGGCGTCTATGTGGTGTCCAATGGATTAATGTCTGAAGACTGGCATAAAACCAGACATTTGCGTAAACGCTTTACTCAGGAGTTTTTACCCATACTACAGCAGCCTCAAGTCGCAGAATTGGATTTAAATTATGCTGCATGGGATATTTTGGAAGATGAGCGGAAAATTATTCCAGATCTATTACCCGACACGGGGATTAGTAAAGAAATGGAAGAGTTACTTTCTTCGACTTTTATTCAAAGTCCGATATATGGCACACGATGTTCCAATTTTTTAAGAATGACGACTGATCAATGGCAATGGATTGAAAAAACACAACAAGGTGAACAGCAAGGAAAATTCATCGAATTAACTATTCCATTAGTAAAATAAAAAAAGAGCCTATCGTTGTAGATAGGCTCTTTTGGGGTGATTTTAGGGTTTAGCCTGCAATCACACCACCATCTTTACGAGTGATCACAACAGTCGCTGAACGTGGACGTGCAGTTTTGTTGCTTGGGTTCGTTTGAGTTGCTGGCCAGTTACTTGAAGGAGATGCATAGTCTGCAGAGTCTTCACCTGGATGCTGAACATTAATAAAGATTGCTTTGTAATCAGGTGTCATTGTTACACCTGTAATTTCACACTCTTTAGGTCCTACAAGGAAGCGACGCAAAGTTTCATCTGTTACTTTCTTACCAACTAAGGTTTCAGTACCATTTGAAGTCGTTGCTTTTGCTCCATCTCCAACTTGACCTGGAAGTGCAGCAAGCATCATACAGTTCGTTACATCAGTATACGCGCCGTCATCTGTTTGAATCCAAAGTACACCACGTGGGTCAAACCACATACCATCAGGGCTTGAAAGATCATTATTATCTGTCAAACCTGAAAGGTTGATGTTTGCAGCTCCAGATGCCTCAGCACCAAATAGATAGATATCCCAGTTGAAGCTTTCAGCAGTTGTTTTATCAGCTGTTTCACGCAAGCGAATAATATGACCGTTTACATTACCTTTATTGGTTTTTGTACCTGCATATTGGTCTTCGTAAAAGCGAGGATTTGCTGCATCTGTTGGATAGTTAGTACCGCGATTTGAGTTATTGGTTAATGTAACGTAAACCTCTCCATTTTCAGGGTTAACCGCACACCACTCAGGGCGATCCATTTTTGTTGCGCCAACTGCATCAGCTGCTAAACGAGCAAAAGTGACAACATCAGCTTGTGAGCTAAATGGATAGACTGAATTGCTTTGGTTCAAACCATTCTTACCAAAGGCTAACTCAATCCATTGACCCGTACCGTCATTATTGAATTTGGCAACATAAAGTTTACCTGCATTCATGTATTTATCACCAGCAGCATAGCCACCATTGATATCTTTTGGATCCCATTTTGCATCAGATACAAACTTGTAGATATATTCTCCACGAGAGTCGTCACCCATATAAAAAGCAAGATTTTCTCCTGCAATTACACGGCTAGTACGGCAATCTTCATGAGCAAAACGACCTAAAGATGTACGTTTAACTGGATTTTGACGACCATCAAATGGGTCAATTTCTACCATCCAACCAAATGTATTTGGTGCATTACGGTAATCATTACCCGCTGTTTCAGCTTTTACATCTGCATTCCAGCGATCATAAAGATCTTGTGAAAGTACACCAGCTTTTACTGTTTCCCAGCCATAACGAGAGCTTGAACCTGCTTTTAAACCATAGCGTTTAAGCGCAATGATTTCTTCTGGGCGACGTAAAGTATCGTCAGTTGTGCTACGTGCGAAATAACCAATGAAGTTTTCTTCAGTCGTCAGGTAGGTTCCCCAAGGTGTATAACCATTACCGCAGTTATTATGTGTACCACGAGTTTGACGAGCTGCTGGAGAGTAGGCAGTAGCTAGAAGGGTTGAACCTGCAGCAGCACCAGCAAAATCCATCACTGTAGAACCTGTAATACGACGGTTAAAAACTGAGTTTTTAACCACTTCTACTTTTTGCGAAGTTTTGTCTTTTTTGATTTCGATTACCGAAACACCGTGAGCATTCACTTCACGAATGACTTCATCTTCAGGTCGACGACCATCAACTTTCGTTGGTCCCTTAGGATGAAGGAAGGTTGGATTGATATATTCATGGTTCATAACTAATAAACCACGTTCAGATACATTGGCATCGTAACGTTGAGTTGAGCTATTTAAACCAAAGAATGTCATACCATCATGGCAATCACCAGAACGATATTCAAAACTTAAACCTGAAGGAATATTGTTATCATCCCACGCACCGTAAGCAGGATTGATTGAATCCCCTAAAGCATAAAGTACAGTTGCTTCATAACCTTCAGGCACTGTTACGATGTCATTTAGATTTTTAGCAACAGGAGAGAAGTTTAATTTTTCTGGTTTTTTATTTGGATCAACAGGTGTTGGCGGTGTTCCACCGTTATTGCTCGAGTTATTATCGTCGTCGTTACAGCCAGTTAATGTCGATGCTAAAGTTAATGCAACAGCACCACTCGCAGTTTTAGTGATGAGACTACGGCGGCTAATGTGCTGTTCTAAAATGTCACGGAAATGAATATTATCCGATGTGTTGTTATCCAACTCTTGATCTTCATGATATGGCGATAGCTCGGTCATGGAATTTTTCCTAAAAAATATAACAGTTGTTCTAAAAGTTTTCCCCCAATAAACTTAATGTTTAAATGTGACGAAGCCTTGACACTTGTGTGACAGCTTTGTGAAAAATCAATTAAAAATTAAAGTAATAAAATTAAAAAAACAGGCGAGAAGCCTGTTTGTAGTTATAAGAACTAAGTAATCAAGTTGTTTTTCTTTTTTCGATAATCTTGCCAAAAAATAATCCAATCTCAAACAATAACCACATCGGAACGGCTAACATGATCATAGAAATAGCATCAGGCGGTGTAACAAACATTGCTACGAAAAAACAGCCAACAATGATAAATCTTCGTTTCTCAATCAGACTTTGTGTACTCACGACTCCAATCAGAATCAAAAGTAGTGTAATCACTGGAATCTCAAAGGTTAAACCAAATACGAGAAATAGTTTTAAACAGAACGCTAGATAGCTATTGATATCTGTCATTGGCGCTACAGTTTCAGGTGAAACACTGATGAAAAAATGTAAAATCGAAGGTAATGCAACAAAATATGCAAAGGCAATTCCTGCATAAAATAGAAAAATACTGCTTAGTAATAACGGAAGAGCAAGTGTCTTTTCGCGTTCATATAATGCAGGTTTAGCAAATGCCCAAATCTGATAAATAATAAAAGGCATTGCTAACATCAGTGCAACAAAAAAGTTCAGCTTAAAGGGCGCCATGAATGTTGCAGTCACATCTGTTGCGATCATTGATGAGCTAACTGGAAGCTGTGCTCGCAAAGGTTCAGAAAGTAACTGATAGGTACGATTTGCAAATGGTAATAAACAAAAGAATAAGAGTAATAAAATTCCAACGATCTTGAATAAATGCTGACGCAAGATCATTAAATGCTTGGTAATCGGCATTTCTTCAAGTTCAATCTTTTGTTTTGATTCTTCAATCGATTGAGCAGGTAACTGAGAATGAGAGGATGTACTCATACGGCCACCTTAAATTCAGGTTGATGATCTGGTGCAGGAAAAATAGTGGTCTGAGCCTTTTGAATATTTTTTTCCACATATACAAATGAAGAATGCTCTTTCACATAGTGATAAGTAGGATAACTAATGTTATCTGTTGTTTGTTCTTGTTTACTTGGTTGAACAAACATTTCTCGTTTTTGTTGTTCGAGCTCAGACATTTGCGCTTGCATTTTTTGCTCTAGTTCAGCAATACGTTGCATTTCTTGCTGCATCTGCTCGCGTAATTCAGATAGACGTAATTCACGATCAATATCGTTTTGCACATTACTGACAAGGCGCTTCACTTTGCCATACCATTTCCCGACAAAGCGAGCTGCTTGAGGTAATTTATCTGGTCCAAGCACAAGTAAAGCAATAATGCCGAACACCAAAAGTTCGGACATTCCAACATCTAACATATTGTTGCTCGCTTAACTTTTGATTGAGCTTTCAGTATTTTTTACTTGTGCATCAATCGTACGGGGTTCATTTAGAGATGCTGCCGCTTCGTCATCTTTCATTGATTTTTTGAAATCTTTAACTGCACCACCGACATCTTTACCTAAGTTTTTAAGCTTTGATGTACCGAAAAGTAAAATAACCACGATTGCGAAAATGAGTACGTGCCAAATTGATAAACCAGCCATAATTCTATTCCTATATAACTTTGGTTATA
>CAZKJI010000170.1:0-4571 GCA_964553005.1 uncultured Acinetobacter sp.
TTCCATCTGCGAGCTTGATTCAAAAAATGTCATTGACATTGTAAGATAAATTGTCCGATTTGTGCACAATAACACAGTTTTTTTGTCGAAAAATACGCAGTTCTAAGATGAATTGAAGCGATCTAATTGATAATGCTTGAAATCTAAAAAATGAATTACATATTTTGTAAACAATTCAGTGTTAAATGTTGATCAATAAGCTCATTTTTTGATGCATATCCGGTGGGTTTTATGATCATGGTGCGGTTTTAAGTTGCTAAAACTGCATCTAACACTTGTTGTTCCAACTGCGCAAATGCAATAGTTTTCTTACGTGGTCGTGGTAAATTCACTTGAAATTGATGTGCAATATGTCCTTGATCTAGCAAAATAATTCGATCTGCCAATTGTACCGCTTCACTGACATCGTGTGTGACTAGAATTGCAGTAAAACCTTGCTCTTTCCAAATGCGTTCAATCAAGCTTTGCATTTCTAAACGCGTTAGAGCATCTAGTGCCCCTAAGGGTTCATCTAGTAATAAAATACGTGGTGTGTGAGATAGTGCTCTGGCTAATGCGGCACGTTGACGTTGACCTCCAGAGAGTTGAGTTGGCCACTGTGTGGATTTGTCTTTTAAGCCTACTTTTTCTAATAAATTCTCAGCAAGAAGGTATTGATCTTTTGGTAAACCTAATTGTACGTTGTGTAAAATATTTTTCCACGGAAGTAAGCGTGGATCTTGAAACATAACGCGAATATCATCGTTTGTGATGCCTTCACGAAAGTTTCTTGCGGATTGAAATTTAATCTCGCCATAGCTTGGTTTTTCAAGTTGGGCGATTAAGCGGAGTAGGGTGCTTTTACCACAACCACTGCGACCTACTATGGCGACAAATTCACCTGCTTGAATATTTAAGTCTAAGTCTTTGAGCACTTTGACTTCACCATAAAACTTATACAGTTGTTCAATCAGAATATTTGCACCATTGCTATTGTTTGCAGTATTCGATGCTTCAGATTCACCAATGGGTTGAATCAAGGGATTTTCATAGAAATTTAAATTTAGATTACTCATATAGTTGACCTTTTTATTTTTGATAGCCTGCATGCCAACGTAATAAATATCGTTCTAGTGCTCGTGCCAATACATCCGCTAATTTTCCAAGTATGGCGTAAAGTAAAATACCGACCAAAACGATATCGGTTTGCAAGAACTCACGTGCATTCATGGTCATATAGCCGATACCTGCTTGAGCGGAAATCGTTTCTGCCACGATGAGCAGTACCCAAACCAAACCTAAAGCAAAGCGTAGTCCCACTAAAATAGAAGGCATCGCTCCGGGTAGAATGATCTCTTTATACAATTGCCAGCGATTGAGTCCGTAACTTTTACCCATTTCAATCAACTGAGGATCTACCGAGCGAATTCCATGATAGGTATTGATGTAGATTGGGAAAAATACACCTACTGCGACTAAAAAGAGCTTGGCTGTTTCATCAATACCAAACCACAAAATTACTAGCGGAATGAGTGCTAGTGCAGGGATATTGCGGATCATTTGCAATGTGGTATCAAGTAAGGTCGATGCAATGCGTGATGAACCATTAAGTAGTCCTAAAAGTAGTCCGAGACCACCGCCGATCAACAAACCAAGCAGGGCACGACCTGCGCTGACTTTGACATGATGCCAAAGTTCACCACTGATCAGTAAGTGCCAAAAAGCACTCACTACAGCAGTTGGAGCAGGTAATACACGGCTTTGTAATAGACCTGTAATTGAAGCAGCTTGCCAAATCAGTAGCAATAAAACTGGAAACAACCACGGCAAGAGACCTTTGCCTATTTTTTGTGTTCCACGTGAAACATTATTTAGAAATGGTGTTGTACTCATGCCTCCTCCTGAACCAACGCTTTTGGTGTTTTGACCTCAGGCACATAGTTATTGGCAATGATTTCACCAAAAGGACCTGTGAGATGTGGTTGTGTCAGTTTCTCACGAGTTTTGAGTGGCAGAAGTGGAAATACTAATTCAGCAAAGCGGATCGATTCTTCCAAATGTGGATAGCCAGAGAAAATAAAGGTATCAATCCCCAAGTCAGCATATTCTTGAATACGTGCAGCAACAGTTTTTGGATCGCCGACTAAAGCTGTACCTGCACCGCCACGAACTAAACCGATACCTGCCCATAAGTTTGGTGAGACTTCTAATTGATCTTTGCGTCCGCCGTGTAAAGCCGCCATGCGTTGCTGCCCGACCGAGTCCATTTGTGCAAATTTTTTCTGCGCTGCTGCAATAGTCTCATCATCTAAATATTGAATGAGTTCATCCGCGGCAGCCCAAGCTTGTTCATTGGTTTCACGAACAATCACGTGCAATCGGATACCATAATTTAGAGTACGTCCTTTGGCTGCTGCTTGGGTACGTAAATGATTAATTTTTTCTTCTACCGCGGCAGGTGGTTCACCCCAAGTTAAATAAGTATCAACCTGTTCAGCGGCGAGTTCAGTTGCTTCTGTTGATGATCCACCAAACCATAAGGGAGGATAGGGCTTTTGCACAGGTGGATAAAGTAATTTTGCTTCATCGACACTGAGTCGTTCGCCATGAAAAGTAAAAGATTCCCCTGTATGGGAACGAGTCAGAATCTCACGCCAAATTTTGACATATTCAGAGGCTGTCTGATAACGAGTACTGTGATCTTCATATAGACCATCGCCCTTGAGTTCCTGCTCGTCACCGCCTGTTACAAGATTGAGCAAAATACGACCATTGGAGAGGCGATCAAAGGTAGCAGCCATGCGCGCCGCCAATGCGGGGGTCGTAATTCCGGGACGTAGCGCCACCAAAAACTTTAATTGTTTGGTTGCATCAATGAGGCTGGCTGCTGTGATCCATGGATCTTCACAAGAACGACCTGTTGGAATCAATACGCCAGCATAACCAAGGTTGTCGACAGCAACGGCGATTTGTTTCATATAAGCATGATCGACCTGACGTGCGCCCTTGCTGGTGCCTAAGTAACGGCTGTCACCATGAGTGGGGATGAACCAGAAAATATTCATGTCGATATTCCTTATGAAGAATGAGATCATGTGAATGAGACAGATTGCATCGTGTTTTAGATTGCAATCTGCATGGGGGATAAAGCACTTTGATTGATCACAATCAAAACCGATGAGAAATTACCTAAAATAGACTCTCAATTATTGAACTTGGTTTTTTAATACAGCATCTGCAATGACCAATTGCTTTGGAATTAATTTCTGAGCAAAAAAGGCATCAGCTACGTACTGCTGTTCTTTTTCGACTTTTTCAGAAATTGGCTGAACGCCAAAACCCATGCGAGAGATTGAAGTTTTTAAAACATCGAGTTCAAGTGCGGTTGGTTTTTCGAGTAATTTTGCAGCATCATCAGGATGGGTCTTTACCCAATCTGTGGTTTGATTCAATGTTGTCACCAGTGTTTTTAGAACTTCGGGATGTCCTTCCGCAAACTTACGATCAGCTAAATAGAATTGATGATTGCTGACCAAATGCTCGCCGTTTGCGATCACACGTGCATGGATTTGATGCTCTGCTGCTGCGAAGAATGGATCCCATATCACCCAAGCATCGACTGCGCCTTTTTCAAATGCTGCGCGAGCATCTGATGGTGGTAAATAAACAGGCTGAATATCGTTTAAAGTTAAATTATTGGCTTCTAGTAATTTCAATAAAAGATAATGAACGTTTGAGCCTTTGTTCAATGCAATACGTTTACCTTTCAGGTCTTGTACAGATTGTATTGGTGAATCTTTTTGAACGATTAAGGCTTCTGCGGTAGGTGCTGGTGGCTGATTTGCAACATAGACCAAGTTAGGATTTGCTGCTTGGGCAAAGATCGGAGGCGCTTCACCGGCCTCACCAAATACCACACTACCTACATTTAGGCCTTCTAAAAGTTGGGGACCGGCTGGAAATTCAACCCATTTTACATGGACGCCCTGAGCAGCAAGATTCTTTTCTAATTCACCTTTTGCTTTGACAATCGGCAAAATGCCATACTTTTGAAAGCCGATATTTAATGTGGTGGTTTCTTGTTTTGGTGTTGCTTGCTGCTCAGGTTTTTTTGCACAACCCGCAACGCCCATTACGCCAGCAATAGTTGCTGCGATGATGGTTGAAGTTGCCCATGAGCGATTGATAAAAATAGCCATGTTGATTGTGCTCCCCAAAAAATTACAAGATCTAAATAAGTTGAGCAATTAAGCTAAAACTTTTTTTAATGCATAAAAAATAAATAATTGGGCTTTGCTTATGATGAAAAGTGCAAAATAGAAAAATAGATAATGTTATTGAGAAGATGAATAAGCATTGAAATTTAATTAGTACTTAAGTTTCTGTTTTATATTTTTATTTTTAAAAATTCAGTGCGCTTATTTTTCTAATGAGCTGAATAAAAATAGAAAAGAAAGGAGTCAAAAGATATCTTTATCAGAAATAAAGATATCTTCAGGTCAAATATAATTAGAACAAAACTTTTTTGAAGACTAAGGAATTACGCTGATAATTGTAGAGCGCTTGTCGAGCATTCGGTAAATCATCAACAC
>CAZKJI010000171.1:0-4551 GCA_964553005.1 uncultured Acinetobacter sp.
TCTTCACGGTTACCGACTAAACCGACGAGACCTTCACCAACACTCAAAGAAACATGTCCAACAGCTTCAGGTTTTAAACCTTTTGAAGCCATGAGCACATAGCGTTTATTTCGTTCATCCAATAAATAAATGGAGCATACATCGACATGCATCGCTTCAGCCACATGATTGACCATAATGTCGAGGGAATCATGCAAACTGACGGACGCATTAATTTCTTGCACAATGCGTCTAAGCGTGTCGAGTTGCATGTTTGACATGAGGTGTCTGCTCCTGTTTATTGAATCGTTATATGCCTATTTATAACAGCTATATCGTTAAAAATCATTGCTTAAAGTGATGATTTGTTGACGATTAACGCTACGGTAATTGTAAACACAACTCCATCATGGCTCTGCGGTAAACATCTCTTTTGAAGTTCACTACTTGACCTAATGGATACCAGTAACTCACCCATTGCCATTGATCGAACTCGGGTGGGTCTGATAGATTTAACTGAATATGATGCGGCGATGCCGTTAATTTCAGTAAAAACCACTTTTGCTTTTGTCCAATACATACCGGATCAGAATCTGACCGAATGTACCGATGTGGCAAACGATAACGCAGCCAACTTTTAGTCTGCGCTACTATTTGGACGTGTTCGGGCAATAAACCGACTTCTTCTCTCAGTTCACGATAAAGTGCCTGTTCAGGGGTTTCTCCAAACTGGATCCCTCCTTGTGGAAATTGCCAAGCATTGTGACCAATGCGTTTTGCCCATAAAACTTGTCCGTCATCGTTTGCCAAAATGATCCCGACGTTGGGTCGGAAACCTTCTGAATCGATCATTTGGCTACCTAAATTTTCTCTATATCGTTGACTTTGATCTCGGGGACAGTCACTCTTCACGTCCAACTCGAAAAAGGTCAAAGTAAAATGTTTAAAATTGCTATGATCTTAACGAATTTTTAGTCACTTACGGAAATAGATTTACGTTTTTTTTCTTTAATTTGCATTTAAATGAGCATTTATATGAAATTGGCTTTGTTTGATTTAGATCACACCCTGTTAAATACCGATTCTGACCACTCATGGGGTGAGTTTTTAGTGAATGAAGGTTTGGTTGATCCAGTTCATCATCGTCAAATGAATGATAAATTCTACGAGGACTATAAGGCAGGACAACTTGATCCGATTGCCTATAACGAATTTGTCTTTGAATTTTTGACCAAGCATGACAATACTTATTTAACTGAACTACACCAGTTGTTTATGCAAAAAGTGATTCGTCCCCAAATGCGTCCGAAAGGTTTTGATGCAATTAAAAAGCATCAAGATTTAGGTCATGCGATTGTTGGGATTACTGCAACCAGTGATTTTATTACGGCTCCGATTTTTCGTGAATTTGGTATTACTGAAATTATTGCCACCAATGCCGAAGTTCTTGATGGGAAGTATACGGGTAAGGTGACAGGTTTACCTTGTTATCAGAAAGGTAAGCTTGCTCGTTTAGATCAATGGTTACAGGGAAGAGCAGTTGATGAGTCTTGGGCGTATTCAGATTCAATCAATGATCGTTTCCTGCTTGAATATGCGACCCATGCAATTGCAGTGAATCCTGATGATCGTTTGGAGAAGCTGGCACGCGAACAGGGCTGGGAAATTCAGGACTGGTCGATTTAAGCGAAGAATATAAAAAATGTTAAACATATTACAGTTTTAATATGTTTAACATGTTGAATAATAAGAAGATCAATAATTGGATATAAAAAATGCAAGAGTATCCTAATGAAACTGAACAAACTAAAAAACCAACCTGGCTAGATTATGTCGCCGAAGGTTGTGGCGAATTGATCGTACAACTTACATTATTAGGAATCTGTTTTTTAATTGGGAATGTTTATTTTGCCTATGTTGCTTTTGGCGTAGGTGCACTATTTTTGATTTTACCTTTTGCGATGTTAGTTTATTTTATAGCGAAAAAATATGTGAAAAAGCAAAGGCTAAACTATCAAAAAGCTCAGCAGAATAAGAAGTGAAAATATTTTGTTTTTAGGAAAGGGTTTTTTTGATATAAAAATGTTTTTGATAGGGGAAAATAATGAAAAAACAACAAATTGAATTGCCAGAGAAGTTGTGGAAAGAGCAAAGCATTGATTTAACCAGACACAGTTATCAAGGTCAGGTGCTGAGTAAACGCGATGGTTTCAAATTGGGCAAGGCTCAGCGTAAAAAAATTCCAAGAGAACAACTCTCACAGTTGTCAGTGCGACCACAGGGTATATCTGCATTAAGCATTTATGATTGGAGCAATCAGGGACGTTTAGAAAAGCTTAAGCCCATTCGTGCCAAACGGATGAGTGTTTCTCCATTTACCTATTATCGTGGTATGCCTTCTTTAATGTTGTTTGATCAAGCATGGGAGCAGTTTAACTCAGGTTTATTCCAGCAAATTTGTGGTGATTGTCATTTAAGCAATTTTGGTGGTTTTGCCAGCCCCGAGCGTAATCTTCTTTTTGGAATAAATGATTTTGATGAAACATTGGTTGCTCCCTTTGAATGGGATTTAAAACGGTTAGCAACCAGTTTTGTGATTGCCGCACAAGATGTTGGGTTGGGCAACCGCGTAGGCTTAAAAGCCATTAAAACCATGTTGAATAGTTACCGTCAGCACCTACTTGAAAATATGGAGCTATCACCATTACAGGTATGGTATGAGAAAGTTGATGCCAGTACGTTGTTAGAAAATACGGAATGTCGAAAACTGAGAAAGAAGCGAGAGAAGCATCTTGATTCAGCACAAAAAAGAAATGCCCACTCGGTTTTACCTAAACTGACCCAGCAGGACAAAGAGACGGGTTTTCGACACTTTATTGATGATGAACCTTTGCTTTGGCATCCAAAGTTAAATGAACCATTCAACAAAAATGTTGATGAGTTTTTTAGACAGTATCGTGATTCATTGAAATATGATCGGCAGGTTTTATTTGACCGTTATCAACGTACCGATGTGGCATTAAAAGTGGTTGGGGTGGGGAGTGTGGGTACACGTTCAGCGATTGCACTGTTTCAGGATGCCGATCGTGAACCGTTAATTTTACAGATGAAAGAAGCCAGCCCCTCTATTTTAAGTCCATTATTCCCTGAAAAAGTGAAGCATGAAGGTGAGCGAGTCATTCATGGTCAACAATTAATGCAGGCTGCTAGTGATATCTTCTTAGGATTTTCTACATTAGATAAACATTTCCACATCCGTCAGCTTAGAGATATGAAGATTTCAGTCGATTTAACCGATATGGACGATGAGTATTTTCATGAATATGCGGAAAGCTGTGGTCTGGCTCTAGCCCATGCCCATGCCAAGGCAGGGAATGCCGATGTGTTGATGGGTTATCTGGGTGAGGGGAATACCATGGTGGAGGTTTTACAGGAATACGCCACACAGTATGTGGCGCGCAACTTAAATGACTATCAGCATTTTATGAACGAAATAGCAGATGGCAAGCTTCAAATCGCTGGGGATGAAGCACTTTAAAAATAAGTAGCCAGTTATAGATTTAACGAAATAATTCAAAAGGGTCGAAACATGTTTAAAAAAATGATGTCAAGTTTAGGTATTCAAGGGGTAACTGTAGAAACGCATTTGCATAATCCAACTTTACAAGCGGGTGGAACATTAGAAGGGGAAATTAGTTTTAAAGGCGGCTCATCTGATAAAGAAATCAATAGTTTGTATTTACAATTGATGACCATCGCCGAAGTTGAGTCAGGGGATCATGAATTTAATCAACCTTTGATTTTGGATCAGTGGTTAATCAGTTCAAATTTTTTATTAGCTGCACATCAATCCCATCATATTCCATTTACGATGCAAATCCCATATGAAACGCCTATCACTGAAGTTTCCTGTCGCCGTAATGGGACTCGCGTTTGGATCAATACACATATGGATGTTGATTGGGGGCTAGATGCAACTGATCGTGATTATTTAAGTGTGTTACCCACACCAACCATGCAAGTGTTTTTACAAGCAATGCAACAATGTGGTTTTGTCTTATCGAGTGTCGATGTAGAAAAAGGACAACTCACGGCACGTAATTTTCGATCAACCATTGGTTGCTACCAAGAATTAGAGTTTGTTTCTTCACATCTGTTCAGTGGCTTTAATGAGGTCGAAGTGTCATTTGTTGCAGAAGCACATCAAACGCATGTGATGTTAGAAGTGGATCGAACTTTGCGTTCAGATCAGTTATTGACGATGACACTTCCAAATCAGCAATTAGATGTGGGGCAAGTGACGCAACAAATTCGCCGTTTGTTAAAAATAGGATAATCTATATCATCGATGCCTCCCATAATTATTGGGAGGTTTTAATGTCATATAACTGTCATCTTTTGTTCTTAAGATGACAGTATGAAAATAAAAATAAATCAGGAAGAACATACTTCCAACATGCTTAATGCATTACTCAAATTAGAACGCCAGCAACCGATGATAAAAACACGCTGGATTATCCTGACGATTTTAGTCTTACTGCTCATGTATAGCTGGCAACAGCAGATCTTTAC
>CAZKJI010000172.1:0-4530 GCA_964553005.1 uncultured Acinetobacter sp.
CCTCTAAGCATATTCTTTGGAATATGTGGCTGCTCTATGACTTTGGCTAGTTTCTTTTTAAATTGATCTCGTATAGCAACAGGGAGTTTTTCCCATTCTGCTGTAAAGTCCTTGTGACGTAAAAGCTTATAAGTCATCTAATGTGACTTCCTCAAACATCTCTTTAGGATCATTAATGCGCTTACGGACAAGAGCTAATAGTTCTTCATCTTCTTCCGAAAGCAAAGCTTTTTTGACAGGCAGTTTCCCAGTCGTAGCAACATACTCAAGAATACTAGTGAAGAAATCCGTAGGTGCAATACCTTGCTCTTTAAGGATTGAATAAGATTTTTCTTTAAGGGCTTCATCGATCCTGAAGTTAACAGTAGCCATCATATTTCCCAAGTATTTAATGTACTAGGAATAGTGTAATGCAAATTGCATTACAAGTCGACTTCGCATAACAGCCATTATGTTAAATGGAGATGTAACAGTTTAAAAATTATAATTAAATTAACCTTTTTAAAGAGATAAATTTTGCAAAAAAATCATAAAAAAGCTAAACCCTGAACTTTAAGATTATGCATAATCAACTTAGGTATATTAAAAAGGTTAAACTTAGATGGATCCTTCACCAGGAATAAACTTTAAAAAAAGCAAAACTTCTCTTAGATTTTTAGAGGAGATGGTCTAATGGAATTCTTGTTAGATCCTGGAATTTGGGTAGGTTTACTCACCCTGATTGTTTTAGAAATTGTTTTAGGTATCGACAACCTAGTCTTTATTGCCATTCTGGCAGATAAACTTCCTCCTGAGCAGCGCGATAAAGCTCGTATCATAGGTCTATCCTTAGCATTGTTAATGCGTTTAGGTTTGTTGTTTGCGATTGCTTGGTTAGTCACGTTGACCAAACCACTGATTACAGTTTTCGATTGGACCTTCTCTGGTCGAGATCTGATTCTTTTATTTGGTGGTTTGTTCCTGCTTTATAAGGCGGTCAGTGAGTTGCATGAAAGAATGGAGGGTAAGCCAGAAGTTCATGTGACCACGAATGTTGTGTATGCAAGTTTTACCGCAGTGGTTGCTCAAATCGTAGTACTAGATGCCGTATTCTCATTGGACTCGGTCATTACTGCGATTGGTATGGTAGATAATATTTATGTGATGATGATAGCTATGATTGTAGCGATGGTTGTCATGTTAGTTGCATCTAAACCCCTCACCAGTTTTGTAAATCGTCACCCTACAGTAATTATCCTCTGCTTAAGTTTCTTGCTCTTAATTGGTATTAGCTTGATCGCAGAAGGTTTTGGTTTCCATATTCCAAAAGGTTACATCTATTCGGGTATCGGTGTTGCAATTGTGATCGAAGCTTTTAACCAGTTTAGCCAACGCAACGCAAAAAAGCATGAATCAAAAATCCCATTACGTCATCGTACTGCCGACTCAATTTTAAGATTGATGGGTGGAAAAATGGAAACGGTCTCAGATAGTCCTCGTCATGCCGAAGCCCAAGAAGCATTTGCGGATGAAGAACGCTATATGATTGGAGGGGTACTTACCCTAGCTGAAAGATCGGTTGCTTCTATCATGACTCCACGAAGTCAAATCTCCTGGATCAATGTAAACGAGACACCTGACAAAATCCGTGAACAGGTATTGTCTGTCCCCCACAGCCTATTTCCCGTTTGCCGAGGTAGTTTGGATAAAGTCTTAAGTGTCGTTCGTGCTAAGGAAATATTAGAAGTACTGGATGATCAGGAACAACTGAATGTACTAATTAAACGTCATCGTCCAATTTTCATTTTTGAAAATATGAAAGTGATTGATGCGATTAATACTTTACGAACGTCTAAAGGTTCATTGGTTTTAGTCAATGATGAATTTGGTAATGTACAAGGCTTAATTTCACCGCTTGATGTATTTGAAGCAATTGCAGGTGAATTTCCTGATGCAGATGAACAACTAGATTTGGTAAAGCTAGATGACTACACGTGGAAAGCATCCGGCATGTTAGATCTTTATCAGCTTGAACTCGTATCAGGATTAGACCTAGTAGAGTACGATGCAGGCTATATCAGTGTTGCAGGGCTGATTCTGGATAAATCTAATGGTGTGGTAGAGGTTGGATCAACGCTAGATTATCAAGGTGCACACTTTGAAGTAACCGAATTAGAAGCCAATCGTATTAAGACTGTTATGATTACTTTAAGGTAATGAGCAATTGAAAAAGCCCTCATAAAATTATGGGGGCTTTTTGATTCAAGCTATTCGTTCGTTAATAAAGAAACTTCGGCTGGAGTATAGCCACGCTCATATAGAATACTTGTTATAGCTGCTCTAATGTTTTGACAGTTAGATTTCTTATTTTTTTTGAGTAAGTCCAAATCACTATAACCGCTTAAGTTATATTTTAATTCGAGGACTTTTGAATTTGGTGATGAATAAAGAGAATGTAAAAACTTACGTATTCGGGGGCGCATATGGGGCTTAATCAGGAAATGAAATATCACTTTATCGTATTTTAAAACAATAAAAAAGTAGATAAGTAAAAAATTCTACAATACTTAATTGGTGAGTTTTAATTTAAGTATCAGTACTTTAATTAAAGTTAAGCTGATATTCATCAGTTGTAATCTTAATTTTCATATTTTCTTTGAGTTGAACTAAGAGCTGAATTAGGGCAGAGTAAAACTTGAAGTGCGACATAAGCGACAATATATACAAGATCTATTAGCCCAACATGGGCATCAAATACTTTGGTTACCACCTTATAGTCCTGACCTTAATCCTATTGAAAAAATGTGGGCATGGGTGAAAGCAAAAAGGAAAAAATGGTTGGTTAACTCAATAGATAAGCTTTTTAGTCGTTTCTTTAACGCGTGTATGGGTAATTAAACGGTTTGACTATATAGTGAAATTTACAATTTAATTACACAATATAGGGTGCGCAACTCTTGACTCTCCCATAAAAAATACGTGAATATTATAGCTTATTTTTCAGCCACTTGGCATAAATATGGGGAGACATCAGCATATGTCTATAAAAAAAAAGCTATTGAAAGTCATCGTGTATCTTCAAAAAACTTACAATTAATGTGTTATCCAAAATGTATGCATGCCTACCAAATCTGGATTGCTCTATTTTTTCAGCTTAATGAGAAACAGCAAAACTATCACTTGAATTTAACTTTTAAGCAGAATATCGAAATCCCTCTTCTGACAACAGACAAAGCTGATCACTATTTTTTTAGTAGTCATTTCAGCTGGATCTATGCCTATTTTTACAGCAAAAATAAAAATGAATTCAAGTTCAGAGCTTATGAGAAAAATAATTCCTACGAATTCACCATCCAGGCTTTAAGCGAAGTAAGGGCCTTACTGTGTTCCGGATTACATCAATCAATTCATGGCTTAGACGTCATTTCAAATTGGCTAAATGAACAATACTTAGCCGCACATCTTCAGGACGTTTTCGGTCAGGAAGTTCTAACTATCAATCATCTACGAGAATTATCAGGACTGTCTAAATCTAAAAGTCCAGTAAGTTCTGTTTCAAATTATGCCGGCCCACTGTCATTAGAAAAGATTCTGGAGGGAATTGCATAATGAACGGATATAGTTATTTAGAAGATACTCAAGAATTAAAGCTTGAGCCATTTCGAGACTTCTATCAAGCACTGGCGGAAGCAAAACTGAAAAATGATCAGGACTTCTTTAAGCTGAATGATTTCATCCAACCAACTGAAGTCGTTAAACTAATTAAAATTATGACTCAGCATCCTACTGATCTATCGATTAGTAAATATCCATTGGCGCATTATCTCTTGGCACTGATCAACACTCCATCAGCATATCAATCAAATGCACTGAAATGGGCCATTTTCAATACTCAATGCATTGAATTACTTGATAGCAAAGAACATGCAGCTACTGTAGCTAATCTTTGTAGGCGTTTTCGTTTAGCAAGCACAATTGAACAATACTATTGGCTTTACAATTTTTTACCGTCTCTTCCGATCGAATTAGACGATCTTGTTAAATTTCTAAAAAAAGCTGAAACTGAGAATGAAAAATTATTTGACGAATCCAAAGAGAGTTTAAAGAAAACGGAAATGGGCCAATTGGCAGAAATCCGCGTTATTTATACGTATACCTATACTCAATCAGAACGTCAAAAAAGAAATCGTCAAAGTAATCCAAACACCCCAAAACAGTCTCAAACTGACGTTAAAAAGACATTAAGAATTTCACTTGATGGAGAAAAAACATATCAAACTCATTTTGAGCGAGGTGTGGCAAAACAGCCACCTGAGGATAAAACTATAGAAAAAGTTGAAGATCATAATTTTGAATTTAACTCACTAGAGCAATGTTCTATTACAGCTCAGATCAATAATCTCAAAAATAAAATTCTGCATCAAAACAAGAATGAGCTAATGAGCAAGCCGAATCCTCGGGTCTTCGATTTGCCTACCGCACAGTACATTATGCAAATTTTCTTTGTACACGACAAAAAAAGACAACTCATTGAAATAATGGCATAATACT
>CAZKJI010000173.1:0-4521 GCA_964553005.1 uncultured Acinetobacter sp.
ATTTGTTGATGAAAAAACAATACGAAAATCACGTAATTTTGTTCCAGATCAACTCACACGACTCTGGCTCATTCACTTCAATACAAGACAAATTCGTGACATCAGTCTAGACGTGAATGCGTATCTGCACCTCATTTTTCAAAAAATAAAACATCCATACACCAAAAAGACTTTCAAGTTTTTACGTGACTACGCCAATTTTAATTGGCTACAACTGCAAAATGCAGATGTTGATCCTGCCCTTTCACAATGTTTGTTAGAAAACACACTCACGTGTGGTTTATCAGAACATGAGTTTGAAAACTTTGCATTCCCAAAATTTAAAACTCAATTAAGTGATGAAATCGAACGAAATGTCTCTTCTACAGCCAAAGTCCTACCAGATCTCAATACGTCTGAAGCAGTAGAGAATGTGATATTTATTCATAAAAACTTGCTGAAAATAATTCGCACATCATCAACGGACCAACCTATTGCTGAACTCATTATTGATTTTTGCCTGCGTCACCAAGAGCAGTTTAATGAGTTTTCTAAACGTATTATTTTGTGGCTCATCAGTCTCTATCTACCAAGTTCAGAGCAAATAAAAGAATTATCAACCACCTTTGATTTTGATACAACTCAGTACACGAAGGCATTTCAAGACAATCAAAAACTCGCAGATAGTTCAATCTATACATATTACACCCGGATCGCAGAACCGTTTTTAACTCATGCCTTACAATACTTCGATGCCGACGATGACATTAATGATCTGCTGAACAAAATCTATCAACAAATCATTAGCAATACACGACTTGCTGATGAAGCAGATCGACCTGAGTTTAAAAAATCTAAAGACCAAACAATCCGCATGTTGAAACGCTTTCACACCTTTCAACAATTTGTTTTTCAAGCAGAAGATTTTGAACTTGAATTTATTGCATCGCAAAGTCGACCACGGGCACGTATCATAGGTCACACAGCCTTCCAGGTCATATTAAAGAAGTTAAATCAGCTCTTACATGACCAATCCATCTCAGACCATCACTATAAATTATTAAAAATTATTTATATTTTGGCTTACCGTACTGGTATGCGTATTAACGAAATACTCGGGTTACGTGTAAAAGATATCGAGGGTTTAAATCAATTTTCTATCTGGGTTCAACCTTATGGTTCAAAAAAACAAGGGAATCAACATCTGCTCAAAACGGATAGTGCGGAACGGATTGTGCCTGCATACGCTTTGCTAAAAGATGATGAGTACCAATTCTTTAGCGATTTTGTTGTTGAAAAACGTTTAGAGAATAAGAAAAGTTTATATTTGTTCAGCAACTTGAATGAAAATAAAAAACTGAATAAACACACTGTCACCGTACCTCTAAAACTGATATTAAATCAGATCTTTAAAGGGCATCATTACTCCTTTCACTCTTTTCGTCACACTGCAGCGAATCATTTATCGCTTTTACTGAACTGTGAATATGCACCACTTGTGCAAAAGCTAACCGACTATAGCGAAAACGAATATCAAAAAATTCGAGCTGAGCTACTTCAAAATCAACATGGACAAAACCATTGGTTTGTTATTGCACATCTCTTAGGACATATAGAGCCAGTTGAAACATTCAAAAGCTATATTCATTTAAGTTATTTCATAGCTGGTCAAAAACTACTAAAACATCATCCAGATATGCCTAATGAATTGGCTAAAAAAATTATGGGCCACAATGCAACGTTTAAAAATTTGCAAATAACAAATGATGAAAAAGACTTTAATTTTGAAAAAAATCAGGCAGTTCTAGCAACTATATTATTGAACGATCAAACAAACTGGCTCCAAAGTAATGCTACTGACATTTTAGATGAACTGTCGTTACAAATAGATCAATCCCATGATTTTTTTGATTTCTTTGTTGGAACAGAAGATTCTAAAATTTCACTTCAACGCTTCTATGAAACGCTCAATATATTGGAGACTACTAACGATCCAAAAAGTACAGCTCAACGTATGTGCTTGCCAGAAGAACTCGTCAATTATTGGTATGAAAATGCTCTAAATTTAGCAAACATTAAATCAAAAAAAGGGAATCCACGTTTATTTAGTATTGATAGCTCAACCCACTTAAAACCAGCAATGCTTGATAGCGCTGAAGAGCTTCATGCGGTGACTTATTTTTTTGAACATCTACAGAAAATAGCTCGTAAAAATCCAATACAAATTGCATGCGTCCTGAATATATTTTTGAATCGAGTGACCGCATCACACACAGGTATCCATTATCGCTGGAAGGATATCGATCAACTCGAACATTTTTACTCCCAAGTTAAGGCTTTATTTCCTGCCAAATTTTGGCACTTACTTGGACAAGATTTGCAAACAAAGTTAGATGCTAAACAACAGCCTCAACTTTTCAAATTAGCAAAAGCATCAACAGATAAACATCCATCAACTCAAGAGGAATTTCCTCGTCTACAACTCTACTCAGTAAAAGATGGTCATGCTCTTGCTGCATTTAAATTTTGCTTACACCTAGCATGTATTGGTCGCCCACGATCTGTTCAGCTTAATGAGTTAGATGACATAGCGCCTGTTACCCTGCATAGACCTATCGCTGCATTACACCAAGAGGAACTTTTTAAAACTGATTAATTTATGATTTCCATATCGGGACACTACGCTTTGCTACGTCTTGCGAAGCAATCCTTCTTATCTCAAGAAAATGGGGCTCCAACAAACTCGGTACGGTTCACCTCAAGTTGGTGGTCTTTTTTATGATTTAGTACCCAGATAAGTTATCAGATATAATTATTCATAAGCCCCTGATAACCACATAAAATATATGCGAATCTTAGTTCTTAGTACTACTGGCCATCCTGAAGCAAATTTAGAATCTGCCCGTTATTTCATCGAAAATAAGAGCATTATTGATAAAATTACAGTACTCAGCACCACGTATATGGATCAACAAGGTAAGACTGATCTTTTAGTGCAAAGTTTAAAACTTATTAGCCAAGCAACTATTGAGATATTAAATATTCCAAACGGCTATGAAGAATCCAATATGTTTGCCATCCAAGAAATGATTTTGGATTGGGCAAACCAACATCCAGCTAAAGATCGTTTTATCTTTAATACTACAGGTGGCACAAAACTGATGAGTATTGCAATGGATCGTGCATCTATGCTTTTGGGTTCAGCACGTGCCGAAAGTTTTTACCAAAGTCGTGGTCAGCACGTTGTTTGGTATCAACGGCAGACCAACCAAATTGTCTACCCAATCAACAGCAATCTAAATATGCAGCAACGTGTGCTGTCACGCGGCTACCAAATTACAAAGCAACAGCCAATCACCGATATTTCACTTGAACAATTGCGCTATGCACAAATCTTAATTGATGTGATGAAAAATGATTTCCAAAAAGGGCGACGCTTTTGCTCATTTATTAATAAATTGGCTTCTATGTCGGATGATAAAAACAGTTTGAATGTTCATTTTGACAATATTCAAGCGGAACAAGCCGAAGGTTTAGAGGTCCTAGCACAAATTACTCAAGAAGCTTTCTTTTCATTTGACAGCACCTCAAGTGTAATTCAATTTAAATCTGAAGAAACACGAGAGTATATGAAAGGTGGCTGGTTGGAAGTCTACAGTGGCTATGAATGCTATAAAGCACTTATTGGTTTAAACCCACAGGCAGAACTTGCTATTAATGTTGAATTAAAAAAGAAAGATACTCCAAATGAAATGGATGTCATGTTTATTCATCATGCTCATTTATATTGTATAGAATGTAAAACAGCCAAAACGATGGCACATGAACAAGCTAAAGATGTTTTGTATAAATTATCTTCTTTGCAAGATTTTGGTGGAATCAATCAAAAACAAGCGGTTATTTCGCTGTATAGTTTAAAAGATTACAACTTAACTCGTGCCAATAATTCTGAAATTCGGATATTCCAAGAACGTGATTTACTCAATTTAAGTCAGCTTATTTCAGAATGGCTACAGCCCGAATCGACAAATATCAGTCAAGGCATAAGCTTATAGATCATACGTTTGTAGTTGATCTATGGCATGCTTTTACATATTGAATGATGTGGAAAATAAGATGACCGTTTACTTTATTACTCGCCATAAAGGTGCATTAGAATGGGCTAAAGAGGAGCATGTACATTACGATGTGCATGTTACCCATTTAGCAAATTTTGATGAACTGCGTGCTGAAGATACGGTAATCGGGACTTTACCTATTCATTTGGTTGCAGACTTGCATGTGCGAGGTATTCGCTATGTTCATTTATCCATGCATGTACCTGCACATTTCAGAGGTTTAGAATTAAGCGCACAACAATTACGCGATTGTCATATCCGATTGGAGGAATTTTATGTTGTACGCCCTCACCCAATTTGATCAGCACGCCCGTGTATGGGATTACAATTTATCTATTGACATAATATTTGTACAAAAAGTATCGCAACATATTGTTTTTTATATTTATAAGAAAAACTGTGAAACATTTTGTCATACAGAAAC
>CAZKJI010000174.1:0-4513 GCA_964553005.1 uncultured Acinetobacter sp.
ACCAATTCTGGCATTTGACGGAAGAAGAAGGTCAATAACAAGGTACGAATATGTGAACCATCCACGTCCGCATCGGTCATGATAATGATTTTGTGATAACGCAATTTGTCTGGATTGTATTCTTCACGTCCAATCCCACAACCTAAAGCAGTGATGAGCGTACCAACTTCTTGACTTGAAATCATCTTGTCGAAACGCGCACGTTCAACGTTCAAGATTTTACCTTTCAACGGCAAAATCGCCTGCATTTTACGGTTACGACCTTGTTTCGCACTACCGCCCGCAGAGTCACCCTCGACTAAATACAATTCAGACAATGCTGGGTCTTTTTCCTGACAGTCTGCCAATTTACCTGGTAAACCAGCAATATCTAATGCGCTCTTACGACGAGTCATTTCACGCGCTTTACGCGCTGCATCACGCGCACGCGCCGCATCAATAATCTTACCTGCAATCGATTTCGCTGCTTGTGGATTTTCTAGTAAATAAGCAGAAAACTCTTTGTTCATGGCCTGCTCTACCGCAGGTTTTACTTCGCTCGAAACCAATTTTTCTTTGGTTTGTGAAGAGAATTTAGGGTCAGGTACTTTCACTGAAATAATTGCAGTTAAACCTTCACGTGCATCGTCACCTGTGACAGCAACTTTTTCTTTTTTCAATAAACTTTCATTTTCCATGTAGCTGTTTAAGCCACGAGTCAATGCTGCACGGAAACCTGCAAGGTGTGTACCACCATCTTTTTGCGGAATGTTATTGGTAAAGCAACGTACATTTTCCTGATAACTATCATTCCACTGCAACGCAACTTCAACCCCAATACCATTGTCAGCAGCAACGGTAAAATGAAAAATATCATTCAAATGGTGTTTACCTTCGTTAATATATTTAACGAATTCAGATAAACCGCCTTCATAGTCATAAACATGCTCAAGATTGACACGCTCATCACGTAAAACGATTCGAACACCTGCATTCAAGAAAGATAGCTCTCTTAAACGACGTGCCAAAATATCGACACTAAAAATGGTTTGGCTAAACGTTAGCTCACTTGGCCAAAAACGAACCGTTGTACCCGATTTATCTGTTTCACCAATCACACGTAATGGATATTGTGAATCACCATGTTGATATTCTTGCTCGTGAATTTGTCCAGCACGATAAATTGTAAGTTGTAATTTTTTTGATAAAGCATTTACAACTGAAACGCCTACGCCGTGTAAACCGCCTGACACCTTATAGCTATTATCATCAAACTTACCACCCGCATGCAGAATGGTCAAAATCACTTCTGCCGCAGATATCCCCTCTTCAGGGTGAATGTCGGTTGGAATACCACGACCATTATCGGATACGCTGACCGACTCATCCTCATGGATCGTGACTAAAATTTCATCACAATGTCCTGCTAAAGCTTCATCGATGGCATTATCCACCACCTCAAACACCATATGGTGTAAACCTGTACCGTCATCAGTGTCACCGATGTACATACCAGGACGTTTACGAACCGCGTCTAATCCACGTAATACTTTGATACTAGAGGAATCATAAGCCTTTTCATTTGTTTGTTCTGTTTGAGAGACTGATTGAGACTCTGAACTCATGGTTACTCCCTAGTAAATATTAATCTATCCAAAAATGAGGAAATAAAATTATGGTGCAGCAAGACTGACTTGACCGTGAACAACGTGGAATAATTGAAAAGAAATCGACAAATCCTGTAAGTGTTTTAATACCGACGCATGGTCTAAGGTGGTCATAAAAACTTGACTTCCTAACTGACTCAATCGCTCAATTAACCGTTGTTGTGCGGTCTCATCTAACTCTGCTGTCAGATCATCTAATAATACCACAGTTTCCTTATTACTCGCATGCAGCATTGCAATTTGTGACAGTTTTAATGCCATGATTAACAACTTTTTTTGCCCACGAGAGAGTACATCATCCGCATTGCCAAAAGGTGTTTTTAACCGTAAATCAGCACGATGCGGACCATACTCAGTATAACGCCGATCCATATCTTTTTGATGCTGTTGAACCAAGTCTTGCAATAGACCTTGCTCAGTATGAAAACCAGGATTGTATTCCAGTTCTATATCAAGATTAGGTAGCAGTATTTTTAAATCTTCATGGAAAAATTGGTTCCATTGCTCAACGATGCTGACCCGCTGTGAATGCAACATTTCACCATAATCACTGAGCATTTTATTCCAAGGCTCTAAATCAGCCAAAGTCAGATTACGCCGTGTTTTGAGTAAACTATTCCGTTGTTTGAGTGCGCGAGAATAATACTGCCATGCAAAATAGAATTCAGGTTCCACGTGGAACATTAACCAGTCTAATAACTGTCGTCTTGGCTTTGCGCCATGATCAATAATATCGGTACTTTGTGGATCGATATGCTGTAAAGGTAATAATTTTGCCAGTTGACCTTGAGTCGCAATGGTATCGCCATTGACCTTAATCACCTGTTCGCCCGAAGCCAGCTTTTGCATGCCAATACGTTCAGTGGCTGATTGCGCAAAAACAATCGCATCGCCAGTTTCATATTGAATGTAATGTTTTGGAATATGGGTGCGAAATGAACGCCCTGTTGCCAGTAAATGAATAGCCTCTAGAACTGACGTTTTTCCAGAACCATTTGCGCCGTAAAAAATATTAAACGGTTGCAACTCATGGAGTGCAACCGTCTTTAAATTACGTACACGTTCGATATTTAAACGCGTGATTTGCATGCTTTAAAACTCAAACATCAATCGTCATTAAACTCGCATTGGCATCACGACATAAGTTTGATCTGGCTGCGCTGGATCCTGCACCAGCACCGACTGATTGGCTTCAGTCATACTCATTTTTACATCATCACCATCCAGCACACTCAGGACATCCAGAATATATTGTGCATTGAATGACATCTCCATCGGTGCATCCTGATATTGAATAACCAAGTCTTCACTGGCCTCATCCTGTTCAGGGTTGTTGGCACGCAACTGCAAGGTATCCTGACTAAAATTCAGGAAAACCCCACGTAGTTTTTCATTACTGAGAATCGCCACACGTTGCAGCGACTGTTTAAACACATCATGGGCAATCAGCACATGCTTATCGCCACCCCGTGGAATCACACGGCGATAATCTGGGAACTTGCCATCAATCAGCTTGGTGGTAAAACGAACAGTGATATCACCCTGCTCCTTGTCACGGCTTGGGGTATTGATGGTCACGTTCAACAGTTCACGGCCAATCAGCAAGGTCAGTTGTTCATCCTCAATGCTGAGTAAACGCTGTAATTCACCAACCGCCTTGCGTGGCACAATGGCCTGAATTGATGTGGAGGCTGTGGATGAAGCCGACACTTCACACAATGCCAGACGGTGACCATCTGTTGTGACTGTACGCAATTGATTTTGATCAATTTCCAGCAATGTACCCGTTAGATAGAAACGAACATCCTGAACCGCCATGGCAAAGGCAGTTTTTTCAAACAATCTTTTTAGTTCACGCTGCGTGACCTGAACCTGAGTACCTTGACTATTGTCAGTCGTCAATAATGGGTAATCCTCGGCAGGAAGTGTGCCCAGAACAAAGCGGCTATTGCCTGACTTCAGGATACAGCGCTGGTCTTCAGTAATTTGCAGGTCAATCAAGGCTGCTGTTGGTAGGGATTTACAAATTTCCACCAGTTTTCGTGCTGGAACGGTGGTTTCGCCCATCTGCAAACAAGCCCCTTCTGCCAGAGTAGTGCTTGCCACCAGTTCAACTTCCAGATCGGAACCCGTAATGGTCAAAGCCTGTTGGGTGGTTTGAATCTTGACATTGGAAAGAATATTCAAGGTGTGACGGCGTTCAACCGCCCCGACCACATGCGACAAAACATTGAGTAAACTTTCTTTAGCGATTTTCAAACGCACGATTTATTCCTCTTACAACAGAAGCCGATATGAATGTTAGCCGTGTACTATGCTGCACTTAAAAGCAGTTTGCAACTCTGAAAAATGAATTAACTTTGTAAAAGCCGCAGCAGGTTTTTATAGTCTTCATTAAAAATTGGGTCTTCCTCACGCAGGCTAGCCACTTTTTCACAGGCATGCATCACGGTACTGTGGTCACGACCACCAAATGCCATACCGATCTCTGGAAAACTATCCCCTGTCAGCTCTCGGGCTAGCCCCATCGCTAATTGGCGTGGACGTGCATAAATACGGGTGCGCTTAGGTCCCACCAGTTCCTTAAGTGGGATACGGAAATATTCACTGACCACACGCTGAATGTTTTCCACACTGATGGTACGGGCGCGGATTGCCAATACATCCTTCAAGGACTCACGCACCACATCCAGATCAATCGCTGTTCCCTTGAAACGCGAAATAGCCACCACTTTGTTCAGCGCACCCTCAAGTTCACGCACGTTGGCAACCACTTGCTGGGCAATAAACAAGGCACAGTTGCGCGGTAAATCCACGCCACTGTTTTCAGCTTTTTTTAGCAAAATTTCGATACGGGTTTCAATATC
>CAZKJI010000175.1:0-4453 GCA_964553005.1 uncultured Acinetobacter sp.
GGATAAAAATATGCTGAATTTTAACTTTTATAATCCGACCCGCATTATTTTGGTGGCGATACAATAGCTAAAATCAATGACTATGTGCCTACAGAAGCAAAAGTATTAATGTTGTTTGGTGGTGAAAGTGCACGTAAGAATGGTACTTTAGCTGAAGTGCGTGAAGCATTAGGTGCAAGAGAAATTCATGAATTTGGCGGAATTGAGCCGAATCCGAGTTATGAAACCCTCATGAAAGCTGTAGAGCTGATTCGAGAACAAAAGATTGATTTCTTGATGGCTGTCGGTGGTGGATCGGTAATTGATGGTACTAAATTTATTGCAGCAGCAGTCAATTATACAGGGGATACATGGGAGATTTTAGAAACCCATGGTACTAAAATTACTCAAGCTTTGCCTTTTGCGAGTGTACTCACCCTTCCGGCAACTGGTTCAGAAATGAATAGCGGTGGGGTAGTCACCAGAAAATCGACCCAAGCCAAATTGTCATTTAGCAGCCCCTATGTTTTTCCGCAATTTTCCGTACTTGATCCGAATAAAACTTTTAGCTTGCCGACGCGCCAGTTAGCAAATGGCGTGGTCGATGCATTTGTTCATGTCATGGAACAGTACTTAACTTACCCTGTGAATGCACAAGTACAAGATCGTTTTGCCGAAGGTCTATTGCAAACTCTGATTGAGATTGGACCGAAAATCTTGGACGATTCAGCAGATTATGACACGCGTGCGAATTTGATGTGGGCTGCTAGCATGGCACTGAATGGGCTAATTGGAGCTGGTGTACCACAAGATTGGTCAACCCATTTGATTGGGCATGAGCTCACGGCTTTACATGGTATTGATCATGCTCGTACCTTGGCCATTGTGTTGCCGGCCAATCTACAAGTGCGTCGTCAAGAGAAGCGAGAAAAATTACTACAGTATGCAGCTCGTGTCTGGCAGATTGTCGAAGGTGATGAAGAACAACGTATTGATACTGCTATTGCTCGTACTCGAGCCTTCTTTGAGCAACTTGGATTGCCGACCCGTCTTAGCGATTATGGACTGGGGGAGACAGATATTGAGATCATCATTACGCAACTTAAATCACACAATCTTACACAGCTAGGCGAACATAAAAATGTTTCATTAGAGATCAGTCGCCAAATTCTCGAGGCGAGCATCTAAATAAGCGTATCTGTCATGGTCACGATACACGACAAGTGATCATGCAACAATGCTCCTCAATCCTGAAAATTATCGGAGAAATAACATGAAAATTTTAATCGTTTTAACCTCACATGATCAACTTGGCAATACTGGTAAGAAAACAGGTTTCTGGCTAGAAGAACTTGCTGCACCGTATTACACCTTTATTGACTCTGGTGCTGAAGTTACGCTGGCGTCGCCTCAAGGTGGGCAGCCACCACTAGATCCGAAAAGTAATTTAGCAGAAGCACAAACTGAAACCACTCATCGTTTTGAAGCTGATCCAACTGCAATGCAAGCATTGGCACAGACGCATAAACTTAGCGAAATCTCTGTAGCTGATTATGATGCAGTGTTTTATCCAGGCGGGCATGGCCCATTGTGGGATTTAGCAGAAGATCCGATTTCAATTTCTCTGATTGAACAGGCGATTCAGTCTGGCAAACCTGTTGCAGCAGTGTGTCATGCCCCAGGTGTTCTTCGTCATGTGAAAGCGAGTAATGGAGCGCCTTTAGTGAGCGGTAAATTAGTGACGGGTTTCACCAATACTGAGGAGGCCGCTGTAGGTTTGACTGAAATTGTACCATTTTTAGTTGAAGACATGCTTAAAGAAAACGGTGGTCATTATTCTAAAGTAGATGATTGGCAAGTATATGTTCAAGTAGATGGCTTGCTGGTTACTGGACAAAATCCAGCATCTTCTGCTGCAACTGCCTCAGCATTACTTCAATTGTTGAAATAAAGAGTAGCTAGTGTCTGTTGTGGTGCTTAGCAGTGAATAAACTTCTGACACTGTGCAACTGGCGCAATAAGAAAAATAACCCTCACTTAATGGTGTAGGGCCTGAGTGAATAGCTTTCCTTCCTTTCTTTTTCTATATACAGGAAGGAAGGTTATTTTTTTAGGGGCTTAGGAAGTTACCATACTTTGTAATATGTTTAATTTCCTAAGCCCCTTTAATTTTTATGAATCTTCACTTTTTAATAGAAATTTAGTTGCTCTCAGCGCTTGATGTAATGGTGTTTTATCTTTTTGCAACTTACTCAGTAATGCTGCACCTAACCACATTTGGTAAAGTACTTGTGCCAACGTCGAGGCCTCAGTATCTGCTTGGATAGACTGATCCTGTTTACCCAAATCAATTAAAGCAGCAATCCGTTGGATTACATCATCGACGCCAGCGGACATAATGGAGCGCATATCTTCAGATAGATCGGCAACTTCTGCGGCAAGTTTCACAATTAAACAGCTATCCGCCCAACCACACTGTGTTTCAGGATCTTCTATCCATAAATTAAAATACTCAATCAGCTTTTGATAAGGGGATTTATCGCTACGCCATACATCATTTAAACGGACTTGGTAATTATCCACATAATGCTGTACCAATTCACATCCGAAAGCTTCCTTGGATTGGAAATAATGATAAAACGAGCCTTTAGGGATTTCACAGCTCTGTAAAATTTCCTGTAATCCTACGCCAGTAAAACCTTTATGCAAAATCAGGTCTGAACTGGTGTTAAGAATGTGTAAGCGCTTCGCTTCAGACTTTTTAATAGGAGTAGGCTTCATATTAATTATTTACTCTATTGTAAAAAATAGACCAGTCGTATTGTTTTTTATTATAACTCATCTACAATGGATGTAAAGAAATTTTAATCATAATTTTTGATTATGAAGAGAAATACTTTTAAATAAAACATGGAGTTATATGTGTGAAAACAGTTATTAATCAACGCATCGTTTTAGCTAAACGGCCAGTGGGTGAGCCAAAACACAGCGATTTTCGTATTGAACAAGTTGAGCTCAATGAACTTAAACAAGGCGAGATATTGTTAAAAACCATTTACTTGTCACTCGATCCTTATATGCGTGGTCGCATGAGTGATGCTCCTTCATATGCAGCACCGGTTGAAATTGGCGAAGTGATGGTCGGTGGAACAGTCAGTCAAGTGGTGGCCTCTAAAAACCCAAAATTCAAAGAAGGCGAGTGGGTTCTTTCCGGAAATGGCTGGCAGGGCTACGCAATTTCTGATGGGACTGCCTGTCAAAGCTTAGGTATGCAACCTGAACATCCATCTTGGGCATTGGGTATTTTGGGAATGCCAGGATTTACTGCTTATATGGGGTTGTTGGACATTGGTCAGCCTAAAGCCGGTGAAACTTTAGTCGTTGCAGCTGCAACGGGACCTGTTGGTGCTACGGTTGGACAGATTGGCAAAATTAAAGGTTGTCGCGTGGTTGGCGTCGCAGGTGGGCCTGAAAAATGTCGTTATGCAGTAGAAGAACTCGGCTTCGATGCTTGTATCAATCATCATGATGAAAATTTTGCAGAACAATTACAACAAGCAGCTCCCAACGGTATTGATATTTATTATGAGAATGTAGGGGGTAAAGTGTTTGATGCGGTATGGCCATTGCTTAACTCTGCGGCACGTGTACCGGTGTGTGGTGTGGTTTCCCAGTATAACGCTACCGAGCAAGCACAAGGGCCAGACCGTTTACCGGGCTTTATTTCCACCCTTTTAAAAAAGCGTATTCGCATGCAAGGCTTTATTATTTTTGATGATTATGGCAGTCAGTATCCGGAATTCTATCAGCAAATGTCTGAATGGTTGAAAGACGGAAAAATCAAATATAAAGAGCATATGGTGCAAGGTTTAGATAACACGATCAATGCTTTCAATGGTATGTTGAAAGGCGAAAACTTTGGCAAAGTGGTTGTAAAAATTTAAAAAAATAGGAATTATCATGATTACACTACATCATTTAGATCAATCACGTTCTTTTCGCATTTTGTGGTTACTTGAAGAAATCAAGCAGCCCTATGAGCTGAAACGCTATTATCGTGACTTAAACACGCATTTGGCCCCTGACTCTTTAAAAACCATTCATCCTTTAGGGAAATCTCCAGTATTGGAATGGGATGGCAAAGTTATTGCAGAGTCAGGCGCAATCGTTGAGTTATTAATTCAGCAACTTGCGCCGCATTTAGCACCAGATATGGATGAACCTACCTATGTCGATTATCTACAGTGGATTCATTTCTCAGAAAGCTCTGCCATGCTGCCATTTTTGTTAAAAACGTTTAATGCGATAGAAACCAAGCAGGGTACGAAGTTGGTATTTCTAGAAAATTATACTCAAGTTGAGTTCGATAAAGTATTTAGCTATTTAAATGAATATTTAAAAGATAAAGAATTTCTAGTGGCAGACCGTTTAACCGGTGCTGACTTTATGATGGGCTTTGGACTACATGCTTTAG
>CAZKJI010000176.1:0-4417 GCA_964553005.1 uncultured Acinetobacter sp.
AGTGGGGCGATCTACCAAATCTGTAAAGTCTTTCGTGATGATGAGCATGGACGTAAACACAACAGTGAATTTACCATGCTGGAATGGTATCGACCTGGACTGGATTTAAAGGCGTTGATGCATGAAACCGCAGACCTGCTGGAAACTTGTTTGGCACATCGTTTTGGTGAAATTCGCCCCATGATTCTCAGTTATAAACATGCGTTTCAGGATCGTCTGGATATTAATCCTTTACAAGCGACTTTAAAGCAACTTAAAGAAACTGCGAATCGTGTAGGACTCAATCTTGATTTAGGAAATGATCGTTTAGGCTATATGGATCTGTTGTTTTCCCACTTTGTGGAGCCAAGTCTGGGGTTTGATGCCCCTGTTTTCTTAACTGATTTTCCACCTGAAATGGCATCGTTGGCAAAAGTTAAACAGGATGAGGATGGAGAGTGGGTCGCAGCGCGTTTCGAAGTTTATATCGAGGGACTTGAACTGGCCAATGCCTATGATGAGCTTCTGGATGCAGAAGTGCTGGCTTCCCGTTTTGAGGCGGATAATACAGAACGTGCCAAGCAGGGATTACCTGTGATTCCAACGGATCAACACTTGTTAGCAGCTTTACCCCACATGCCAGAATGCTCAGGGATTGCGCTCGGTATAGACCGTTTATTGATGGTGGTAATGAATCAGGTCAAGATTGATCAGGTCATTGCATTTCCAGCTGAAATTGCTTAACGATTGATGTATCAAATGCTTTTATTAAAACGGTAATCTGGTCAACTGGTTGAGAAAATGCGGAATCACCCGTGGTTCCAGCAGAATGGTGACCACGACACCGTACGCAGCTCCCCAGAGATGGGCACTGTGGTTAATGTTGCTGTTACCACGTTTACCCGACCAGATGCTGTAAGCAACATATAAAACTGCAAAGATAATGGCGGGCACAGGAATAAAAAAGACAAAAATCAGGTTCCAGGGTTGAAATAAAATATAGGCAAACAAGACCGCTGAAACTGCGCCAGAAGCTCCTAAACTTGCCCAGTGTACATCATGACGGTGCTTTAGGTAGCTGGGTAAGATCGCAACAATCAGTCCACCCAGATAAAACAATACGAAACCCATGTCATAAAAGAATTGGCGATAAAAGCTTTCGATAATATTGCCAAAGAAAAACAGCGTGATCATATTAAACAGTAAATGAGCGCCATCGGCATGGATAAAACCATGAGTGATGAAACGATCATATTGTCCACGTTGCATGGCAGGCGGCCAGAAAATCAGGCGGTTCATGACCGTTTGATTGGAAAATGCCAGTAAGGAAATGGCAATGGTGATAATGATGAGTGTCACAGTGTGACTAAAGGGTAGATGTAACATAAAAGTTTTAGATTGATCAGTGTCTAGGCAATAATGCCATTAAAAAGTGAATAAACAATCATCTGGCATATAATTCCTACAAAAATGGTTGATTTTTTTTAAATCCCCTCCATCTTCGGTTAATATAACGACATCAGCTTGAGGATTATTGTTATGTCGACTGAGAACACCAACACTGCTGTTGCAGAAGAAATTCCAAACCTTTTGATTACTCCCTCTGCACAAGAGTATTTAAGTGATTTATTAACAAAGCAAAATACTCCAGGAATTGGCGTTCGGGTTTTTGTAGAACATCCAGGTACACCACGCGCCGAATGTTGTATGGCCTATAGTGCGCCTGAAGAAGTGGTGCCAACTGACTATAAGCAGGATTATCCAGACTTTCCGGCTTATATCGATGCGCCATCTATCCCATATTTGCTGGATGCCGTGATTGACTACAACAAAGACCGCTTTGGTGGGCAGCTCACTTTCCGTGCGCCAAACTCGAAAGTACCTCGTGTTGGGCCAGATGCGTCAATTGAAGAAAGAATCACTTATGTGCTGCAATCCGAGATTAATCCAGGATTGGAAGGGCATGGCGGTAACTGTAGCTTGGTTGAAGTACAGAATGATCCTGAACATGGTTTAACTGCTGTATTAAAATTTGGTGGCGGTTGTCAGGGCTGTTCAGCGATTGATGTAACGTTAAAGCAGGGTGTGGAAACCACCTTGAGACAGCATGTTCCTGAGTTGCAGCGTGTGGTTGACCAAACTGACCATACTCAGGCTGAGGGTGCATATTTTAAGTAATAAAGCTGGAAATGCCCTCTATTGAGAAAGCCCTTGCGAGGGCTTTTTTTAATGTCGAAAGAAAAAAATCCAATATTTTTCCCAGATGGATAACAAACTGAGGTGCTTCCACATCACGCAATATGGAAGCGTTCACCGCGCATTATGCGCCTTGTTCTGCCAGAATTTCAGAAACCTGCTCTGAATAATAGAATTTTTCCAAATAGGTGCGGGCACGCTGTCTGAGATAACCTGTTTGAATCACTTGCTGTAACACAAGTGCCAGTAAATCACTCAGTTCATTTTCAATCAGGGTTTCCTCAATATTAAGATCGCGGAGTAATAAATCAAAAGTCCGTTCCTGATTGCGTGCATACCATGCATAGACGCCATCATGCACCTGCTGTTTTAAATAATCTGTTTGACGGATATGATCCCAGATTTCATGCCCCATTCCCACAGTTTGGGGTAGGTCTTGTACCTCAACATAGTTGCGTAAGACCGATAAAGGCATCACTTTAATGCTATGCCAAATATTCGCCTGAAAATGGTAAAGTTTGTCTTCATTAAAGTGCTGGTTTAACACTCGTTCGCTCATTTGGCTAATTTTTAAAATATTCTTTTGTAGATAATGTCCAATAGTGTCATTCAGGTTGGAATCGGTCACCGTTTCTAAAACCGATTTACCCATTTTCATAAAATGCCCAACGCCAGGGACACGTTTCGACATCACAGAATTGTCCAAATAGTCCTGAATTGAGTGTTGAATCAACTGGGTAATTAGGGCGGAAAAAGCAGGATTATTCACGATGGTTTTAATCAGGCGTTGGCGATGTCCACTTTTACTTGCCACATATTGCGCAATTGAATCGATGGTTAAAACGGGAATCACCTCCTCAATCCTGGTTTGCTCATTACGTGGATGAATCAGGGCAAAGCGGATGTGTTCGGCAATTTGTTCAATCAGAAATGAACTGGCGGGTGTATTCAGGATTTGTTTTTCAATCAGTTTAAAGATTTGTTCAAATGACCAGATATGCTGGAGTTGCTGTAAGCGCAACCAATGATAGAACTGTTTAAACTCATGTTGAACGGTTTCAGCCTGTGCAAATTCATGATCTAAAAAATCAAGTTGTGCATCAATCAGTTGTTCTATCATTGGATGTTTAGACATAAGATTTTATAACTTTAAGTTTATGGGGTTGTTGTCGTTGCAGGTTTTTGCGCATGAATCTTACTCAAAAATGGTAAATATTGCTGAACCACCAATTGATCTGCTTCCAAAATCGGCATGTGACCGACATTATCCAAAATAATCGGGGTTTGAGCATTTTTCAGTAGTGATTTTAACTCAGGTGCAACCTCAACATTGATAATCTTATCCTGTTTACCCCATAAAATCAGTGTGGGTGCATCAATTGATCTTGCCAGCAATGCAAATGAATCTGGCGTATACAACTTATTGAGTGCAATCAACTGATCTACCATTTTCTGGGTTTGCTCAACCTGACCAATCATCATTTTTTCCTGCGCCTGAGCAATTTCTTTTGGAATAAATGGTGGGCTGAACATGGCCTGTTGCATTAAAAAGTTAAAATCGCCTTTTTTGCTCACAATCATATTTTTAATATGGCTTGGGTCTTTTAAATATGGCGTGGTTGCAGCTTTATATACCCCCGCCGCATCAACCAAAAATAAACTTTTGGTTTCAAATGGATATTGACCTGCATAGAGCATGGCAATTGAGCCACCTAGTGAATGACCTGCAATATGCGCTGGGCCAGTGAGATTGGCTGCTTCTACAAAACGACGTAACTTTTCAGTGACGTTTGGAACGGCATAATCAAAATCTTTAGGAACCTGTGTTTCACCACTGGCTGGCAAGTCTGGAATGATCACATGGTAGTTGGCGGTTAAGGCGCGTGCCACTCGGTTCCAGTTGTCACGACTACCTGCCAAGCCATGAATTAAAATCACGATCGGTTTTCCAGCTTGACCACCCTCACTGTATGACCATGTAATGTCACCGACCTTTAAGGTTTTGCTCTGTAAACCTGCCCATGCACGTTCCTGTTGCAGCACATTCTGGAAGCTCATCTCTATTTCGGCTGCCTGTGTTGAGCTGATTGCGACTGTCCCTAGGCTGCATGAAAGTAAAGCTGCTGTTAAGGTTTTGCGAAAAGAGGTAGTAAAAAGGTGTTTCATCATTGTTCTATCCTTGATCTATGTGTAAACGTATTGATTATTGGGGAAGATGTGAGGTGAGTCATTTGCATAATTT
>CAZKJI010000177.1:0-4335 GCA_964553005.1 uncultured Acinetobacter sp.
TAATATTCATCTGTCAAAACTAATCTATCAAAAAAAGTGAAAGAACCTGATTGGATTAATCAAAATTATAAAAATAAAATGGCGCGTATCCAAATAAAAGAGTGTTAGAAAATGTTGATTTCCAGAAGAAGACTCATTCATGCAATTAGCTATGAAGTGATCTTATTGGTCATCATCGCAATTGCGTTAAGTTTTATTTTTAGTATGCCTTTAGAGGTGACTGGTATTCTAGGTGTAATCATGGCCATCATTTCAGTGATTTGGAACATGATTTTTAACCATTATTTTGAGAAAGTTGAACATAAATATCAGTGGAAACGAACGATTCCTGTGCGTATCTTGCATGCGGTTGGTTTTGAGGGTGGTTTGATGCTTGCGACCATTCCAATTATTGCTTATATGATGAAGATGAGCTTTATTGATGCATTAATTTTAGATTTTGGTCTAACGATGTGTATTTTGGTTTATACCTTTATCTTCCAATGGTGTTATGACATGGTAGAAGAGCGTTTCTTTCCTGATGTGAAATTTGCATCTTGATATATAAATAAAGGCATTGTTTAGTAGACTCTTTTAAATAATGCCTTAAAAGCACATAATTGATTAAAATAAAAAGGATTTTTGATACTTATTATGGATACGGATCATTTCTGGAAAACTTTTGTGATAATTCATGGTTTCGTTATTTCTTTTATATATTGATCTATATGGTAGCTGATCAATTGTCTTAGAAGCTAAATAGCCTAAGTAGATCTCAAACAGAATAGAAAATTCACATCCCTAAAAAAAACTCCATGCTAAACTAAGCGTATTGTCTTTTCGATTACATGATTTTCTCTATGTTTCAACAAGAAATCTTTCAATTAAACCTACAACAATTCAAAGCAGGCGAAAAGCGCTGGATTGGTTCCTTACGTGGATCATCAGCAGCATTATTATTTAAAGAAATTGCCACGCAAAGTTCAAATCTATATGTGATTGTTGCGAGAAATAATCAGCATCTTGCTCAGCTCGAAAGTGAACTTGAATTTTACGGAATAAAACCAACGATTTTTCCTGATTGGGAAATTTTGCCTTATGACCGTTTATCTCCGCATCAAGATATTGTTTCTGAACGTTTGGCGATTTTAGCGAATATGCCACAAAAGGGTATTCTACTGGTTTCTGCCAGTACCTTAGCGCAACGTGTTGCACCGTACTCATGGGTGGTTGGTGAACACTTTGATATTAAAGTTGGACAACGACTTAATTTGGAAGCACAGAAAAAGCAACTGGTGCAGGCGGGTTATCGTTTGGTTGATACTGTTTATGATCATGGAGAATTTGCAGTTCGTGGCAGTATCATGGACATTTATGCATCTGGACAAGATCAACCGATTCGAATTGATTTATTTGATGATGAAATTGAAAGCTTAAAATTTTTTGATCCAGAAACGCAGAGAACCACTGAGTCTTTAAAAAACTTCACTGTTTTACCAGCAAAAGAATTTCCTTTAAAAGAGGGACGTTCTACCTTTAGAGATCGTTACGCAGAAAGTTTTCCAACTGCGAATCCTAAGAAAAACCCAATTTATCAAGATGTACTTGAAGGAATTGCAACACCGGGATTAGAGTTTTATTTACCTTTATTCTTTGAGAAAAAGGTGATGGAAGCGCAAAGTATGCTTATGACATACTTACCAAAGAATTGCGTTGTCATTACAAATAACGAAGTTGAAGATGAACTCATCAACTTCTGGAAAGAAGTGGTTCGTCGTTATGAAGATCGCCGTCATAACATCGACCAACCAATTCTTCCGCCTGAAGAGCTTTTTTTAATGCCAAATCATGTGTTACAGGCATTAAACCAATTTCCAAGGATTTTAGCTTCAGCAGAAGCATTTGACGAAAAAGTAGGTGTTTTAAATCTTGCAGCAGAACAACCACCAAAGCTTGCAGTTGATCCTAAAAAAGAACAGCCCTTTGAAGCAGTTAAACATTATATCGACCAAGTTAAACATCCTGTTTTATTGGTAGCAGAAAGTGCAGGTCGGCGTGAAACCTTAAAAGATGCATTACGTTCAGTTCTAGGTGAAATTCAAAATGTAGAGAGTTTTGTCCAATTTCAGAAAGACAAGCTACAAGTTGCAATCACAAGTGCGCCATTAGATCGTGGACTCGTGCTCAGCAATCAACTCTCAGTCATTTCTGAAAATCAACTCTATGAACATCGGGTAGTGCAGCGACGTCGTAAGCGTCAGCAAGAAGTTTCTGAAGAATTTCTTGTTCGGAGTTTAACTGAACTCAGTATTGGTGCGCCTGTAGTACATATCGATCATGGTGTTGGACGTTATGCAGGCTTAATTACCTTAGAAATTGATCAACAGGATCATGAGTTTTTACAGCTCGATTATGCAGATGGTGCAAAAGTTTATGTGCCTGTCACCAATTTACACCTGATCAGTCGTTATAGTGGTGGCGATCCTGACTTAGCACCTTTACATAAATTAGGTACAGATACATGGAGTAAAGCCAAGCGGAAAGCTTTAGAGCAAATCCATGATGTTGCGGCTGAGTTGTTACATATTCAGGCCCGTCGTCAATCGAAACCGGGTTTTGCTTTTGAGCTCGATCATACTGGATATATGCAATTCTCTAGTGGTTTTGCCTATGAAGAGACTTTAGACCAAGCCAACGCGATTGAAGCAACCCTCCATGATATGCAGCTTGCCAAACCAATGGATCGTTTGGTCTGCGGTGATGTCGGTTTTGGTAAAACCGAAGTGGCGATGCGAGCAGCTTTTGTTGCAGTCCAAAACAACAAGCAAGTTGCGGTATTAGTTCCTACTACGCTATTGGCACAGCAGCATTATGAGTCCTTTAAAGATCGTTTTGCTGATACTGCGGTGCGCATTGAAGTGCTGTCTCGTTTTGGTAGTAATAAAACGCATCTGAAAACGATTGAAGACTTAGCTGAAGGCAAAGTTGATATTGTGGTGGGAACACACAAAATCCTGCAAGAAAACATTCAATTCAAGAATCTTGGATTAATGATTGTTGATGAGGAACATCGTTTTGGTGTTCGTGATAAAGAACGGATTAAAGCCTTACGCGCCGATGTGGATATGTTGACTTTAACTGCGACGCCGATTCCACGAACTCTGAATATGGCATTCTCTGGGATGCGAGATCTTTCGATTATTGCAACGCCGCCCGCTCGCCGTTTAGCCGTCAAAACTTTTGTTCAAGAACATACGGATGACTCAATTAAAGAAGCGATTTTGCGTGAGTTGTTACGTGGTGGTCAGGTTTATTTATTACATAATGAAGTTGAAACCATTGAAAGAGCAGCAGAAACGATTCGTAATTTAGTCCCAGAAGCACGTGTTGCAGTTGCACATGGACAAATGCGCGAACGTGAACTTGAGCAGGTCATGCAGCAGTTCTATCACAAAGAATATAATGTTCTTGTATGTTCAACCATTATCGAAACGGGTATTGATGTACCGAATGCCAATACCATTATTATTGAACGTGCAGACAAACTGGGTTTAGCGCAGTTGCATCAATTGCGTGGTCGTGTTGGGCGTTCGCACCACCAAGCGTATGCCTATTTATTGGTTCCATCGCTAAAACATCTCAAAGGCGATGCAGAAAAACGTCTTGATGCCATTCAACGTGCTTCAACATTGGGCGCAGGATTCATGCTTGCAACGGAAGACTTGGAAATCCGTGGTGCAGGTGAATTACTCGGTGAGCAGCAAAGTGGTTCGATGCAAGCGATTGGTTATAGCTTGTATATGGAAATGCTAGAGAAAGCGACCAAAGCCATCCAAAAAGGCAAAACGCCAAACTTTGATGCGCCTTTATCATTAACTGCTGAAATTAACCTGCACATGCCAGCCCTGATTCCAGATGATTATCTTGGTGATGTACATCAGCGTTTGTTGTTTTACAAGCGCATTAGTAATGCGGATACACAAGAGAAGCTCGACAACATCCGTATGGAGTTGATTGATCGCTTTGGGATTCCACCACAGTCGGTCAAACAATTGTTTAGCGTACATCAATTACGTTTAAAGGCAGAACAACTCGGGATTACCAAAATTGATGTGAATAATAATGGTGGCTATATCGAGTTTTCACCAGACACACCAGTGCAAGCGATCAGCATTATTCAGTTAATGCAAAAAAATCCAACCTATTATCGTATGGAAGGAGGACAGCGTTTGAAGGTCACAGTGCAATTGGTTGAGTATGATAAGCGGATTCAGTTTATTGTTGATTTGTTAAATAAATTGCTAGGGTCTGTTGAGAATTACCGAGAGTTAATTAAACTCGCGCACAATTGAATCA
>CAZKJI010000178.1:0-4322 GCA_964553005.1 uncultured Acinetobacter sp.
GTATGGTGGCTCGTCGCATCCATCTCATGTTTAAGCAAACACCCTATTTGGAGCGTTTACTGACCCGCTTTTCTGTACCTGAAGAATTGTTTGGTCCTCTTTCCATTAAAGCCTTAGAGCAAGATCAATACACCCGTTTAACACAAGGTTATTTACCACGGGCATCTATTGCCTTTTTAGATGAAATTTTTAAAGCCAATAGTGCCATTTTAAATGCCCTGCTCACCTTATTAAATGAACGTGAATTTGATAATGGGATTATTCGGGAAAAAGCGCCTCTACTTTCTGTGGTAGGTGCAAGTAATGAACTTCCTGAAAGTGAAGAATTGAGTGCTTTATTTGACCGCTTCTTGTTTCGTCAATATGTCGCCCCTGTCAGTCGGCAAGGTTTTAAACAACTCCTGACTTTAAAAAATAATGATCAGGATTTAAATGTCGAACAGCTTAGTCTTGAAGAAGTACAATTTATTCAAAACAATGCCAATCACATTGAGCTATCTGCCGAAGTAGTCAATTTTCTGGTTGAGTTAAGAAAATGGTGTCATGAAAATCAGATTCAGGTCTCTGATCGTCGTTGGCGTAAGATTGTTCATATGCTAAAAGTCTCTGCCTTTACCAATGGTCAAAGTACTGTTTCAATTTGGGATTGCTGGCTGGTGCAACATTGTATTTGGGAAAAACCTGAACAGGTTGAACTTGTTGCTGAAATGTATGAGCAGTATTGTGGCAAGGCTGTAATTAATGTGGATAACTTGGTCAGGGTGGTTGAGGTTTTAGAGAAAGAAGTTGGTAAGTTACCTAAAGCTAAAACAACCAATCAAAGTACAGGGCTGAATCAACAACTCAGCCAGTTAAAGCAAAATAATGTTTATGCACAAGATAAAATATTAATTAATGCGCCTGTTTTTCCTGAAAATTTACGACATAAAAAAGCAACTATCCACACTTGGTATGCTTTGGAAAGTACCGTTTGTAAAAAAGATGATCCTTTATGTGATATTCAACTTGATGACTGGATTATTCAGATTACTGCTCCAGAGGATGGGCATATTAAGCAGCGTAAATTTAAAGCTGGGGATTTAATTAGTAATGCTGATACCTTAGCTTATTTTATTGCATCTAAAAATATCACCATGTCAGATTCTGCTGCACGAACTCTTGGTGATTTACTCAAAGCAGCACAAATAAAATAATTAAGTTATAGGAGAAATATCATGAGTTGGTTTACACCCTTTGGTAATATTAATTCTTCTGCCTTTTCATCTTCATCACAAAATTTTAGTGATGAAGTACAACGTTTAGCAAAAGATTTTGCTTATCGTTATTCTACTTCAGCGACTAATCAGCAGACATTAATAGATATAACCGATTTTATAGAAAGAGTTAAGAAGAAATATCCTGATATAGAATATCAAAGTCTTTTTCGTGCTATAGCTTATGCTTATGAGGCAAAGAACTTAAAATATCCAGAGCGTTTTCATATTCATATTGCAATGCAATATCTTGATGAAAAAAATGAGAGGAAAGAAGAGCCTAAAAAATCTGCACCTACACCCCACTGGTATAAACAAAAATCAGAAGAAGTTGAAAATCATCTCAAGCATATAGCTTTAATGAAACTACAACTCACCAAAAATCTAAAAGACCTACAAAGTCAAAATGGTGGTCATTTATGGATTGATACCGATTTTATTGAGCCTGCAACTGAAACTTTACAAGCAAGTCTTACACAGATTCAAGATTTGGAAAATCGCTTGCAAGTTTTGAAATTGACATATCAAGATCATTTATAAGTTTAAGGATTGTGATGATGGCTGAAACCATTACTGCCGATTACCTCGAAGACCAATATGCATTTTTGGATGACTGCCCACAGGAGCTATTAGAGCATGTGATTTGTTCAACAGTGGGTAGTTTGGAGCAGCGTAGCCGTACCATGCAGCAATGGTATAAATACCTCATGGCTGGAGAACTACCACCAAAACCTGATTGGCTACCCTCTTATATTTCAGAGAACGTTCAAAAACAACTCAAGCAGGCAGATGTTGCTCGTTTTATGAAAGATCAGCATGAATTAACAGTACAGCTTTTACAGGATGTCATGCAAACATGGCATCTAGTTCAATATGAATATCAGCAACAACTTGCAGAATGGCAAGCACAACAACGAGAAAAATTTAAAAACCTGAAACGTATAAATCAACCTATTGATGATGCTGAATTTACAGATCATTTTGATTTTTCAGGTGAACTTGTAATCAATGAAGCATGGAATGACAAAGTTCAGGCTTGGAAAAAACTGGATGATGTGTTTGGCGATTTAAGCAATATGTTGGGTCGTGATGTTGATCTCACCAAAGGCATTTTAAAACATCAAAACTGGCGACATATTGAACGCCTACAGGAACTCCTCAAACGCATTGATGAGTTTAAAAAGATTGTGGATTCATTAGGTCGCCTACAAGAAAGCATAGATAACGATGAAGCACTCGAAAGTTTTTTTGAAAGTGTTTCCCGTGTTGTTGAAGAAATACAGGAAAAAGTTGTTCATTATATTCCTGAAGAAATGTCTGGAATTGAACGCAGTGGCAATATTGCCCGCATGCTACCACAGGAGGCTTTATTCCTCGGACATCCACAATTAAAGATGCTATGGCATGCACGTCGCTATGAACAAGCCCTACTCAGCTATCGGGTGCAAGGCACAGAGATTAGTAAAACTTGGGCAGAAATCAATGAACAAGTTGAAGTCCAAAAACCTCGCCCACGTTTTGATCGAGGACCTATTTTAGTGGTGTTGGATACTTCTGGTTCAATGAGTGGCGAACCTGAACTGGTCGCAAAAGCCCTCACCCTACAGGCAGCCAAAACTGCCCATGCTGAAAAACGCCCCTGCTATTTATTTGCCTTTAGTGGCACTGGTAATAAAATTGAGCATGAACTCAAACTCAATAAGGCAGGTATTCAAGGACTACTTGAGTTTTTAGGCTTTAGCTTTCATGGTGGAAATGATATTGATACCATCGAACATGCAATTCAAAGACTCGATCGAGAGCAATGGAAAAAAGCAGATGTCATGATTGTCAGTGATGGACAATGGTCAGCTTCTTCCCATATCCGAACGATAGTCGAAAAATCCAAAAAAGATGGAACACGTTATCATGGTATTCAGGTTGGACATGCTGGTGGTGGCTTAGAGCAGCTCTGTAATTCCATCCATCATTTTGCCAGTTGGAGTAAACTACGTTAGACTAAAACAGACTTTAAAATGGAAATAAAAATCATGCTATTACAGGAAATCCAGCACCAATTTAAACAGAGCAAAGAACAGTTTAATGAAGATTTCCGTTTACGCATTCATCGTTCCCTCAGTTGGTTACAACAAGCTGAACAAGCACAACAGGCGCAGGATTTTGATTCTCAATTTATCTTTTTATGGATTGCCTTTAATGCAGCGTATGCCAAGGATTTAGGCGCAGGTATTCGTAGTGTAGATAAAGGACTATTCGTACAATTTATTTATCGGATTTGCCATTTAGATCAACAGCACCATATTTATGATTCGGTGTGGAATACCTTTTCAGGCAGTATCCGTATTATTCTGAACAATAAATTTACGTTTCAGCAATTTTGGGATTATCACAATGGATTAATTACAGAAACTGAATGGCTAGAAAGTTTTGAACGTAATAAACAAAAAGCCCTAAATGCACTCAGCCAAAAAGATACGCCTGAAATTTTGGTCGCTGTTTTTAATCACCTCTATACTTTGCGTAACCAGATTATTCACGGTGGTGCGACATTCAACAGTACTGTCAATCGTAGTCAGCTTAAAGATGCCTGCACCATTCTGTTTACAATTATCCCTGAAATGCTACAGGTCATGCTGAATCATCCCAATGACAAAACTTGGGGTAAACCCTTTTACCCTGTGGTTAAATCCTAAAAAATATTGATTTAATTGATTAAACACTGCGACAAACTATGACCTAGTCAAAACTTGGCTGGGTTTTTCTGCCCCCAAAATTTGATAAGCTCAATCATGTTCTCTAATAACATTTTCATTGAGCTAATTTCATGCAAACACAAAATAACTCATTACTCCAGATGATTCACATTTATTCCAATATTGATCTTCATCTCGAATTCTTTGATCCAACAACAGAGAAATTACGCCCTTTTTCTATTATTCAGAAATCATTATCTGAACTGCCATTTTCCGATGTAAATAAAGTTGCCGTTATCGTTGTAGATGATTTGGCAGAATTAACCGCAATTCCGATTGGCTGTGAACATAGCATCGTGATTACAGCCAAAAATAA
>CAZKJI010000179.1:0-4311 GCA_964553005.1 uncultured Acinetobacter sp.
AAGTATTATGCCATTATTTCAATGAGTTATCTTTTTTTGTCGTGTACAAAGAAAATAGATACTAGTTTTGAAGCCATGATTCAATTGTGCGCGAGTTTAATTAACTCTCGGTAATTCTAAACAGACCCTAATATCTAAATAAAAAAGCTGAATCAAATGATTCAGCTTTTTAGTATGCAAGCTAACGATTATTTTTCAATAATAGCAGTTACACCTTGACCGCCAGCAGCACAGATCGAAACTAAGATACGACCTGAACCTTTTTGGTTTAAGATTTTCGCAGCAGTCGCGATGATACGACCACCAGTTGCAGCGAATGGGTGACCCGCAGCTAAAGAAGAACCTTTAACGTTTAATTTGCTACGATCAATTGAACCCAAAGGTGCATCTAAGCCTAAACGCTCTTTACAGAATTTCTCATCTTCCCAAGCTTTCAAAGTAGAAAGTACTTGTGATGCAAACGCTTCGTGGATTTCGTAGTAGTCGAAGTCCTGAAGTTTAAGACCAGCACGCTCAAGCATACGTGGAACTGCATAAGCAGGAGCCATCAGTAAGCCTTCTTTCTTGCCAACAAAATCAACTGCAGCAGTTTCAGTGAACGTCAAGTAAGCAAGAACTTCATGGCCATTTGCTTTAGCCCACTCTTCAGAAGCTAAAAGTACGCATGAAGCACCGTCAGTAAGTGGAGTAGAGTTACCCGCTGTCATTGTTGCAGCTTCGCCTTTACCAAATACTGGTTTTAATTTTGCTAATTTCTCAGCAGTTGAGTCAGCACGTAAGTTGTTGTCACGGCTTAAACCTAAGAATGGTGTGATTAAGTCATCGAAGAAACCTTCTTCGTATGCTTTTGCCATTTTTTGATGAGAAGAAGCTGCTAAAGCATCTTGATCTTCACGGCTAATGCCCCACTCAAGAGCAGTAATTGCCTGATGGTCACCCATTGAAAGACCTGTACGTGGCTCACCATTTTTCGGTGCATCCATCAAATCTTTAACATTGATTTTTTTCAATGCTTTAAGGCGGTCTTTACCTGTTTTAGCGATATTAAGCTGAAGTAAAGCTTTGCGTAAGCCATCACCCAATGCAATCGGTGCATCAGATGTGGTATCAACACCACCTGCAATACCCACTTCGATTTGACCCAAAGCAATTTTGTTTGCAACAAGGAAAGCTGCCTGTAAGCCAGTACCACATGCTTGTTGAATGTCATAAGCTGGAGTTTCTGGTGCAAGCTGAGTATTTAAAACACACTCACGAGTCATGTTGAAGTCACGGCTGTGTTTTAATACCGCACCTGCAACCACTTCACCTAAACGTTGGCCTTGTAGGTTAAAACGCCCAACTAAGCCGTTTAATGCTGCGGTGAACATATCCATGTTTGAGGCAGTGAAATATGCGCCGTTTGAACGAGCGAATGGAATACGGTTACCGCCAATAATGGCAACACGGCGAACAGTGTTTTGGCTCATGCTTTTATCCTGTTGAACAGAAGGTTTGGTTGTTTTAGCTGTTGCTGCTTTTGTAGATGTAGAAGAAGCAGTGCTTTTTGTACTACGACTGGTAGAACGAGGACGAGTCGTTTTAGTTGTCGTACTTGCTGCTTTAGGAGTTGCGTCAGCACTTTTACTTGGAGTAGAAGTTGCTTTTGATGTATTTGACACAGTCTCTTGAGCAGAATTCTCGACTGCTGGATTTTCTTGAGTTGTTTTGCTCATAAGGCTTTTCCAAGCATAATTGCGATATTCTTGCTATAACCATAGCATATTTCCAATACTGCTGTATTGACTAGAATGACGATTTAGACCACATTCAGGTCAAGACATCCAGACATGAAGTCAAGTATGATTTATTGCGAGTCAATCAAACATTGGTTTCATGTTATTTTGCTGACATGGTTTAGATGTTTGTAAAAAATTCATTTGTATGAGAGATAATAATCATGACCGATCAATACCAAGCATTTACACAATCACCTTTGGGTAAATTTGTTGTAAAAAATTTAGGTTTACCATCACCAGTTAGCTTAGATCGTTTTGAAAGTGGCCAACCTGTTGTAAATGGTGCCGTATTGCTTGGCGCAGCACCTTCAAGCACTATTTCCGCTTCTATTGCACAGGTTCTTAGTAATATCCATGCAGATAGCTACGTAGGCAATAACGTTGAATTACAGCAAACTGCTGCAAAAGTAGGTTTAAACCTTCGTCCTTTGAATGCAGATGATAAAGAGTCTAAATTTAAAGCAGTTGTATTTGACGCTTCTGGTATCCAAAATTCAGAACAGTTAAAAGCGTTGTATAACTTCTTTAATCCAATCGCACGTCAAATCTCAAGTTCTGGTCGTGTAATTGTAATTGGTACAACACCTGAAACAGCTAAAACCGTAAAACAAGCGATTGCTCAACGTGCACTTGAAGGTTTTGTGAAGTCTGTTGGTAAAGAATTCAAAAAGGGTATCACTGCTCAAGTGGTTTATGTAGATCAAGGTGCTGAACCAAACTTAGAGTCTACTTTACGTTTCTTAATTTCACCACGTTCTGCTTATGTATCTGGTCAAGTGATCCGTATTTCTAAAGCAGAAACAGTGAAATTAGATTGGGCTAAGCCACTTGCGGGTAAAACCGCACTCGTAACAGGTGCAAGCCGTGGTATCGGTGAAGCAATTGCACAAGTATTGGCACGTGATGGCGCACATGTGATTTGCTTAGATGTTCCTCAACAACAAGCTGATCTTGAGCGTGTTGCGGGTTCAATTGGCGGTTCAGTATTGGCAATCGATATTACTGCTGCTGACGCTGGCGAGAAAATCAAAACTGCTGCTGCTAAACAAGGCGGTTTGGATGTCATCGTTCACAATGCAGGTATTACTCGTGACAAAACTTTGGCAAACATGAAGCCAGAGCTTTGGGATCTAGTCATCAACATTAACTTGTCTGCAATTGAACGTGTTAATGATTACTTACTTTCTAATGATGGTTTAAATGCAAATGGTCGTATCGTTTGTGTATCATCAATCAGCGGTATCGCAGGTAACTTGGGTCAAACCAACTATGCAGTGTCTAAAGCAGGCGTAATTGGTTTGGTTAAATTTACTGCACCAACATTGAAGAATGGTATTACGATCAATGCAGTTGCACCAGGATTCATTGAAACTCAAATGACTGCTGCGATTCCATTTGCGATTCGTGAAGCTGGTCGCCGTATGAACTCAATGAACCAAGGTGGTTTACCTGTAGATGTTGCTGAAGCAATTGCTTGGTATGCTTCTACTGGTTCAACAGGTGTGACAGGCAACGTTGTTCGCGTATGCGGTCAAAGCTTGTTGGGCGCTTAAGCGTTAAAAGTTTTGAAGAGGGGGTGCTTGTGCATCCCTTTTTTATAAAAATATAGAAAGGTTCATTATGAATACACGTCATTTTAGTCAATTGCCAAAGCCTTATTTGGCTTATCCAAAAGTCATTCAGGGTTTAATTTTTAAAAAGCCAAAAGGCGAAAAAGTATTACCACAAGTTGAATATGTGGTAGATACGCTTAACATTGATGCAAAACATTTAGAAAGCTATAACGAAATTTGTGGTTTTAAAAATGATGGTTTTGTACCAGCAATTTATCTAGCATTACTGTCGCAAAGTCTGCAAATGCACATGATGACAAGTGAAGCGTTTCCATTTGCAATTTTGGGTTTGGTTCATATCCGTAACCAAATTAAACAAACTCGTAAAATCGGTGTGAATGAGCAAATTACGTTGTCATGTAGATTTGGCGAACTTCAGCCACATGATAAAGGCTTACAATTTGATTTCATTACAACTGCCAAAGTGGGTGGTGAAGTAGTGATGGAAAGTTTAACGACTTATTTATCTCGTCAAAAAACTGAGAAAAAAGCTTCTGAAAAATCGAAAGAATCTAAAGAGCCTGCATATCAGCCAAAAGCAGAATGGAATATTTCTGAGAATACTGGTCGCCGCTACGCATTGATTTCAGGTGATTTTAACTTGATTCATATTCATGCAGTCACAGCTAAAGCATTTGGTTTTAAACAAGCTATTGCACATGGCATGTGGAGTAAGGCAAAAGCTTTGGCGAGTATTGAGTTACCCGCTGCTTATGAAGCAGATGTTTGGTTTAAATTGCCGATGTATTTACCATCAACTGTTGAGTTTTTAACAGCTGCTGAATCAAAACAAACTGATTTCTTGATTCGTAACGTTAAATCTAAAAAGCCGCATGTTGCGGGAACAGTGAAAGCACTTTAATACTGAATAGTATTGTTGAGTCAGCCCTTTTGTTCGCAAGAGGGTTATTCTAAAAAAT
>CAZKJI010000180.1:0-4281 GCA_964553005.1 uncultured Acinetobacter sp.
CGTTCTATTATTGTTGCACCGCCTAAAGCGGGTAAAACAATGCTATTACAAAACATTGCTCAATCCATTGTGCGTAATAATCCTGAAGTGTTCTTAATCGTACTTTTGATTGACGAACGTCCTGAAGAAGTTACAGAAATGGAACGTACTGTTCGCGGTGAAGTTGTGGCATCAACATTTGATGAAGCACCTGCTCGCCATGTTCAGGTTGCAGAAATGGTGATTGAGAAAGCAAAACGTTTAGTTGAGCATAAAAAAGACGTTGTGATTTTACTTGACTCAATTACTCGTCTTGCCCGCGCCTACAACACTGTGATTCCATCATCAGGTAAGGTATTAACCGGTGGTGTGGATGCTCATGCATTAGAACGCCCTAAACGTTTCTTCGGTGCTGCGCGTAACATCGAAGAAGGTGGTTCTCTAACCATCATTTCAACTGCTTTGATCGAAACAGGCAGTAAAATGGATGATGTAATTTACGAAGAATTTAAAGGTACAGGTAACCAAGAAATTACGCTTGATCGCCGTATCGCAGAGAAACGAGTATTCCCTGCAATGAATATCAAAAAATCTGGAACTCGTCGTGAAGAGCGCCTAATGAGCGAAGAAAATCTACGTAAAGTTTGGATTTTACGCAAATTGCTTCACCCTATGGATGAACTTGCTGCAATGGAATTCTTATTAGATCGTATGAAGGAAACCAAAACTAATGATGACTTCTTTGATCAAATGAAACGTAAAGCATCGACATAAGATAAGTGCATTAAAAAAGGCTACCTTTATGGTAGCCTTTTTTATTTGGTTGACAAACTTACATAATATTTACAGATTATTTTAAAATTCCAATAAAACAATAAACCTTTGTTTTTAATAAATTTAAAATTAATTTCAATAAAAAAAACAATGAAATACCGATTTTAATTTTAATTTCCATAGTTTTTTTCTATCAAAAAATAGCCAAATTCTGCCCATTTTTGTCGTTTTGTTGGACAGAACAGTAGTAATTCATGATCTGCTTTGATAGGATAGCAGCAGACCAGTTAGGCTGCTCCCTGCGTTGTTACCTAAAGCGTTTAGGAATAATAAAAGCACAAACAGACTAACTCTAGGTTTTTTTTAATCTCACAATTTTATGAGAGTGATGCCATGTTATTCAAAAAATTCGCTGTTGCTGCTGCTATTGCTACTACTTTAGCTTTCGTTGGTTGCTCTAAGAAAGAAGAAGCTCCTGCTGCTGATGCTAACGCTGCTGCGTCTGAAGCTGTAGCTGCTGCTTCTGAAGCTACTACTGCTGTTGAAGCTGCTGCTTCTGACGTTGCTGCTGCTGCTTCTGACGTTGCTGCTGCTGCTTCTGACGTTGCTGCTTCTGAAGCTGCTCCAGCTTCTGCTGCTCAATAATCTAATATTTTTAGATTATCAAAAAGAGAACCGTTATAGGTTCTCTTTTTTTACGCCTAGATTTTTAATCAAATAAAAATATCACTATAAAAAAAGCAGATCAATCGATCTGCTCATTTCCAACGCGCTGTCTAAATTTTTGACCCGCTCTAAACGTAACCACTCGGCGGGCAGAAATCGGGATTTCTTCACCCGTTTTTGGATTGCGTCCTGGACGCTCACGTTTATCACGTAATTCAAAATTACCGAAACCAGAAAGTTTGACTTGTTCACCCGCAATTAATGCTTGGCTGATCTCATCAAAAAACAACTCAACCATCTGTTTTGCTTCACGGCGATTTAAGCTAGTAAGCTCACTTAAATGGTCCGCCATCTCTGCTTTTGTTAATGCTGTCATGAGGCCCTCAATGTCGCTTGGTAAGTGTCTTCCAACACTTGAATAATGTTATCCATACCAGATTTAATTTCAGCATCTTCAAGCGTACGTGCTGGATGTTGCCACAACACTGCAAAAGCTAAAGAGCGCTTGCCTTGTTCAACCCCTTGACCCGTATACACATCGAACAACCATGTTGAGTCGAGTAACTCACCACCAGTCTGCTCAATTAAGCGCTGAATATCTCTAACCTCAATATTATCAGAGATTAAAAGCGCAATATCACGTCTAACCGATGGAAAACGTGATAATTCTGTAAAATTAGATACATAAGATTGCAAAACAGCCTGCTGATCCAGTTCTGCCACCCATGTTGTGCCCAAATCGAGTTCATTTTCCAGTGACGGGTGTAAACGCCCCAAGTAACCAATCGACTGTCCATCCACCACAATTTCCGCAGATTGACCTGGATGCAGCCATGCACGCTCAGTACGGACAAATTCAGCCTTTACACGCCCCGCAGCCAGAATTTCTTCCACCTCACCCTTGAAATCAAAGAAATCCATTATCTGTGGTTTTGCATGCCAAGATTCTGGTACACGTGAACCAACCGCAATCAAGGCCAGAGTCGGAATCTGTTTCAGGTCATGAATACTTTGTGCATTTTGATAATCAAAACGTAAGCCCAGTTCAAAGAAACGGACACGCTGCTGCTGACGGTTTAAATTGTACTGGACACAAGGAATCAGGCTGGATAACAAAGTACTACGCATTGCAGCCAAGTCACTTGAAATTGGGTTGGCAAGCATTAATGGCTGTACGTTTGGATTCAATTGCTTCTCAAGTTTTGCATCGGCAAAGCTAAAACTAATCGCTTCTTGGTAACCCAAAGCTGCAATAGTTTGACGTAATTGAGCGATTTCAAAACGATCTTGATATTTCTCCAATTTCACATCAATTTTTGGCAAACTGATTTGAATATTGTCATAGCCGTGAATACGTGCAACTTCTTCAATCAAGTCTTGATAAATTGCCATATCATAGCGATGTGATGGTGGAACTACGCTCCACTCACCTTCAGCTTTGCTTTCAACCACACAGCCCAACCGTGTTAACGCATCCGCAATAAAATCACCAGCAACTTGATAGCCCAACAACTGGTCTACTTGCGCTTGTTGTAATGCAATCGCTTCACGTTTCGGCAATAAAGCGTCTTGCTCAGCAACCGTAATTGGACCAAATTCTCCACCAGCAAAGGCTTGAATCAGCTCAGAAGCACGGTGCATAGCAATCATCGGCAATTCAAAGTCAACGCCACGTTCATAGCGCTGTGATGAGTCAGTATGCAAACCGAAACGACGAGCACGCCCTGCAATAGCTAAAGGCGCAAAGAACGCACTTTCGAGGAAGATATCTTGAGTCTCATCAGTTACCGATGAATCCAGCCCGCCCATAATGCCTGCAATTGCCAATAGTTTTTGATCATCTGCAATAACCATGATGTCATCTTGCAGTTCAACTTCTTGATCATTGAGCAAAGTCAGTTTTTCTTGTGGCTGCGCTTGGCGCACTTGAATCGAACCTTCGATTTTTGCCAAGTCAAAGGCATGCATCGGTTGACCAAGCTCGAGTAATACATAGTTAGTAATATCCACCAAAATACTATGCGTACGAATGCCTGAGCGTGCCAATGCCTGTTCCATCCATTCCGGTGTCGGCGCTTTGACATTGACATTTTTGATAATACGACCCAAATAACGTGGTGTACCTTGCGTGCTAATCGTTACTGCTTTCTCATCTGTGATTGTTGCAGGTACAGATTGGATCTCAGGCTCATTCACCTTTAACTGATTGATCACTGCGATTTCACGGGCAATCCCGCGGATACTAAAGCAGTCACCACGGTTTGGCGTGATACTGATATCAATGACATTGTCATCAAGCTTTAAATATTCACGAATATTCATCCCCACTGGTGCATCAGCAGGCAACTCTAACAAACCATCAATTTTGTCTTCTAAATCAATTTCAGAAGCACCACAGAGCATACCTTGTGATTCAACACCACGGAGCTTGCCTTTTTTAATTTTGAAATCACCTGGCAATACTGCACCGATCATTGCAACAGGAGCTTTCATGCCCACACGAACATTTGGCGCACCACAGACAATCTGTAAGGCTTCACCCGAACCAATATTAATCGTGGTCACACGTAAACGATCCGCATCTGGATGTTGTTCAACCGTAAGGACTTCACCAACAACCACACCAGTAAACGGTTTTGCAACAGGTGCTAACTCATCAACTTCTAAACCCAACATGGTCAATTGATCAGACAATGTATCGCTATCAATCGCTGGATTTACCCAGCTGCGTAACCAATTTTCACTAATTTTCATTTGTATAAACCTTCTTTAATCCTGAAAAACTATTTAGGCAAATTGGCGTAAGAAACGCACGTCATTTTGGTAGAACATACGCAAATCATTGATGCCATAACGCAACAT
>CAZKJI010000181.1:0-4274 GCA_964553005.1 uncultured Acinetobacter sp.
AGTGCTGAAATTTCATTGAGACGGGTCAATATTTTTTTAAGTCAGATGGAAGATAGTAGACCGCTTAGCACTAAAATTAACCAGCTCATTTTAAAGGACTTCAACTTTAATTTTAAAGGTGAGGGCTATATGTATGTTGATGCTGCCAAGGGATTGATTTTAGAAACGGGTACAAATGGCTATGTCGATTTAAATCGGGTTTGTATTCTTGATGCGGTATCCTGTGCGGCTTCTGGTTTGGTCCTAACGCCTGCAAACTCGAAACCAGGTCTCAATATTGATTTTGTCATTAAAGCAAATTCTGGCAATACCTATGATGCAACAACAGGAACAAAGGGGCTGATACGAGTCGGTGCGTCTGGAAAACTCAAAAATGCCAGCTTAACCTTTCGGGGAACCGACGGTCTAAGCGGTTCAGGTAACGCTATTTTAGGCAAGGCATTTGCTGCGGGAAATACCACGACGACAGCCGATACAGGTTCTGCCAATATCATGGGAAGTACAGGCTTGGCAATGCGGATGAAAGCCGATTTTACCAATACAGGTGCGAATCCAACCACACTGGAGCTTGCACATGGTGGCAGCAATGCCTATGGCCTGCAATTGGGCAACTTTACATCGCTCATCACCACTTATAACGGTAGTGGTCAGGAAAATACTGGGGCGGGGCATTTCGATTCTGGAAATGTCTATGTAAACCTTGCGAATACCAAACGTATGGCATTGCCAGTCAATACAACTTTGGCTCCTACCACCGCCCCCCCTACAGGTAGACTTGCTACCCCTGATGATTATAAATTGTTGGTGAGTCAGCCTGCGACAGGAACGGCACCAAACCCAAATGCTCTGATCATCGCTGTCCGTGATGCAGAGTTTCAGGCAATCTCACGGAAGACAAGCTTTATCGCAAGTCCAGATATCGCTCAGCCAAGTAATCTGGGTGGTACATGGGGCTTGGGCTTACCTATTTACGGTCTCGATGCCAATCTTGCAATTTATGGCACTACTTTTAGCGGTACGCCTTATGGAGGAACCACTTTAACGAACCCCTCGCAACGTTTAGGTTTTGGTTTTGGGCTTTCCACCAAAGGGGTAAGTGCAGATGGAAGTAAAACGACTTCAATTTTATTGATTGATGGTAAAAAGTATCATAAATCAGCGTCAACGAATGGTGTGCGAGATGCATATGTGAGTGGTCCTGAAACGGACTATAACCCAATTAACTATTATGTGGGTTTGCGTAATATCGACATGCTGATGTCTGGTTATGGCAGTATTGGCTTGGAACATGGTCAACTCAATTTGTACATGCCTGAATTTATGCTTGCTGCCTCTGGGCAGTTGGCGGTGGGTTACTTGCCTGGGTCACAATATAAAACTGCTGGCAAGGGGTATGCGCCAGTCAATGGTTTTATAAGTAATGCAGACGTTTTGTTTGGGCTGCGCTTGCGTATGGCGGGTAGTGTTGATATGACGATGGTACCTGGAGGGAATACGCCAGCAACCAATTTTATTAGTTTTGATGGAAATCTGAATCTGACCAGTGGTGCAATACAAATTGTAGAACCCATCGATGATTCAATTGTTGGGCTTGATAATATTACAGGTAAACTTGGCTTTAGTAACCAAATTAAAATCAATAATGGAAATGTTGACTTTAATACAGCATTGACAATTAACCCAAATAAACAAGCTGCAGATGTGTTCCGTATTAAAGATTTAAACTTGTACCCAACCAAGTTGGTTTCTGGCAATTATGAAGTTCAACCAGCACAGCGATTAGGTGAAATTGCCTTAACTGGTGGAATGATCAATAGTAAGTTTAATATCACACCACATTAGTCTGGCATAGGAGAAAAATGATGAAAGGATTAAATTGTTTAGCTTTTACTGTGCTAGCGGTAATGGGGAGTCATGTTTTTGCAATGGAACAAGGTTTGACTGCATTAACTGATACTGAATTATCTGCTGAAACTGGGCAAGCATTATTCAATATGTCTTATATTGCACCTGGTGGAACCAACCCTAGTGCAGATGTAGGTTTTTATAAAGTCAGTATGGAAGCTCAATTAGATTTAAATCTCAATATTCGTAAATTTCAATTGGGATGTGGTGGTTTCAAGGGGGTGGGTTGTGATATTGATATTGATAATGTCAGTTTCACAGGTATTGTCCCGACTCGTGAAAAGGCGGGGGGTACAGATGCTGGTCCACTCTCTGATTTTACTTTAATTAACCCTTTTTATGATATCGCCATTAAAAACCCAACAAGTGCTGCTACACGTGAAGTCGTCGGTTTTCGTATCGGTGCAGACTCCATATGGGGCATGCTGTCAATGGGTGACCCAGGTTCAGATCCAGGTTCAGTATCAAGCCATACAGGGGTTAATAGTATTACAGGTCACCTACCTACATATATTGAAAATGGTAATATTCCAGTGAGATTGTGTTTATCAGGTGCAAATGCAACCAACACTGCATGTAATATTGGAAATGGTATTGATTTGGGCTACGCGACAGTTAATCGAGATACTCCGAACCCAGGGGATAACTTTTTTGATTTAACACTTAATCGTGCAAGCCGTGCTTATTTGGAAGGACTTCGAGTTCAAACAACGTTAGCTGGTTTCCCTGTAGACTTGACTTCAAACCTTGATGAAAGTTTAAAATTTATCCATAACATGACTTTGGGTACAGATGTAAATGGTAATGGTAAGTATGATCCTGGTGTGGATACTGTCTCTAAAAATTTTGGTATTTCTGTGCAAGGACAAGATGTGCAGTGGAATACCAATGGACAATGGTTAAATGCACAAAAGGGCTGGTGGATGGAGTTGCCTGAAAGTAAAATCGGTGATTTTACCACGCGTACAGTCTATGCTGGACCGACTGCATTGACAGGTTTGACATTGAGTGACTTGAACCTAAAACAATCTCCTGTAGATAACTGTTATGGTAATTTAACATTCTGTTAGAATCTATTTGTGATCTTTTTCAAAGCAGCTACTCGTGAGCTGTTTTTTTCGTTTAATATGGTTAGCTACGGTTAAAAGATCAATTGTATATAGAATATCATGCTGAATTATTAAAGCCTTTTATCTTTTTAGGGTTGTTATCGATCTGAACTATGCTAGACTACAGATCATATTTTAAACATTTGTCTACGGATTAGGGCAATGGGAAAAAACAAAAAATTAGGATGTTTATCGCTGTTGTTGTTCACTCCTATGGCGATGGCAATGCAGCCATTGGACGATCAAAGCCTTTCAGGTGCAACAGCTCAGGATGGTCTTAATATTGGTGTGCATGTTTCAAAAATTGATTTTAATCAAATTGCAATTATTGATACCGATGGTTTTACCAATAGCTCTGCCAGTTTGACATCGAAAGCAGCATTGGTAATGGCCGCAAGCCCAGGAGGGGCTTCTGCTATTGGTGTTGATGTTGTTAAAACATTTAATGCAGATGGCTCTATTGACTACGGTACATCAGCATTATTTAATGCAGCCATTGATACTGATGCAGGCACAGGCACAAATGGTGCATTCGCCAATGTTGCCTTGACTTTGGGAAGTGATGTAAATGGTCTTCGAATCCGTCCATTCTCGGTTTATTTGACACCAGACCAATATGATCCTGGCGATTCTACCAAATACGCGATCTCTACTTTAGTGGGGTCAGACTACACACAACACTCTATTTTTAGTACAGGTACAACACTTAAGTCTGCCAACATCAAAGAGTTATTGCGTGTGAGCAATAATATTGATGTTAAATTTATCACCAATAATAAGCCACGTATGAATATTCAATTGGGTGCTTCGCCGCAAGGTCATTTAGTCATGTTTAGTGGTGCAGTTGATTCGGTTTGTGCTTCGACTACGTCTCAGCCAAGTGGGTGTTCATTTAATTTAGTTTCGGGAACGACAGGAGCTAAATTTGATTTACAAATGTCAGGGAAAGATGCCAATGGCTTTTCTTTAAATGGCTTCTATGCAGGTATTGAAGCTGGCGCAGGTAGTATTCCTGGTGCTGTTGTATTTGGTAATACAGGTGTTTCAGATAAACTAAATTTGAACTTAAATAATGTTTGGTTAGGAGATGCTGGTGCTGCAAATGCCAACGTTTTTAATGGTTTAAATAACGGTTCTTTAGGTAATATTGGTGCAGTCGGTATTTCTGCAACTAATTTGAAAATGCGCGTGAGTGGCATGTAAACGGTCATAACCAGTTTTCCAAAGCGGCTTCGGTCGCTTTTTTTTATGGCTGAAAAA
>CAZKJI010000182.1:0-4215 GCA_964553005.1 uncultured Acinetobacter sp.
GCACGTTCTTCTTCAAGTTCATTTAACGTGAAGTTGATACGCTCACGGCTGAACTCGTCGATTTCTAAACCTTGAACGATTTTGTATTCACCGTTTTCAGTTGTTACAGGGAAACCAAACATAACGCCTTCTGGAATACCATAAGAACCGTCAGAAGGAATACCCATAGTTACCCATTGACCATTTGTACCTAATGCCCAATCACGCATATGATCGATTGCAGCATTCGCAGCTGAAGCAGCTGAAGACAAACCACGCGCTTCGATAATCGCAGCACCACGTTTACCAACTGTAGGAAGGAATACATCTTTGTTCCAAGCCGCATCGTTGATTTTGTCTTTTAAGCTTTCGCCATTTGCTTTAGCAAAACGGTAGTCAGCATACATTGTTGGAGAGTGGTTACCCCAAACAGTCATGTTTTCGATATCAGAAACTGCAACACCCGCTTTTTGAGCAAGTTGAGTTAACGCACGGTTGTGGTCAAGACGTAACATTGCTGTAAAGTTTTTCGCTGGAAGATCTGGAGCAGATTTCATTGCGATGTATGCATTGGTATTTGCAGGGTTACCTACAACCAATACTTTAACGTCACGGCTAGCAACTTCGTTAAGTGCTTGACCTTGACCAATAAAGATTTCGCCATTTACTTTTAATAAGTCAGCACGTTCCATACCTGGACCACGTGGACGTGAACCAACTAATAAAGCATAGTCAGCATCTTTAAATGCAACTTTAGGATCATCAGTCCCGATCATGCCTGCCAATAAAGGGAAAGCACAGTCATCAAGTTCCATCATTACGCCTTTAAGCGCTTGTTGAGCTTTCTCAAAAGGAACTTCAAGCAATTGTAAAATTACAGGTTGATCTTTACCTAACATTTCACCGCTTGCGATACGGAATAATAAGCTATAACCAATTTGACCTGCAGCGCCTGTAACGGCAACACGAACGGGTTGCTTCATGTGATATTCTCCAATGAGATGCGTTTGCACAATTGAACGCTAAAGTGGTTCAATCGAATTATCATAAACGGCAAATATTGTACTCTAAAGCAAACACAGATGCATGTAAAAGGGAATGGATTTCAACAAAAGTCTGATAGAAAATACAAATTAAGCCAGAAAAAATGCCTAATAGCTGCCCTTGATGGTAAATTCGTTTGGACAGCCTGTGACAATATGGCTTGCACATTGTTTGTATTGCCCATTTTTCTGGTAACACACGCGAATTTCAGTCAGGATGGAATCGAATCTGGAAGCTTGACAGCTAAAACGGATTCCGTTTGGTGGCAGAGATGGATTGAGCTTGGTAAATTGCTGACGCAGGTTTTCCTTTTGCACCGCAATGGTATTTGGACTGGTCAGGTCAGCAGGAATTTTCAGGCGCTCAGCAAAGTTGATGACCGTCCTGAAATACTGACTGGCATTCATGGGCACACAGCCGCCAACATTCTGCCAAAGTTGAACCCTTGCATTTTCATCTGGCATTACACGCGCCACAACTTTAGCTTGCAAGGGAGATAATTTCGCAGAAGTTTTAGTGGAACAATCCCGATTTAAAGGAACTTCTGGCAATAAGCTTGCGATAGTAAGAGAATAACCTTCTAAACATTTACGCTGTTTTTGTCTTGATGAATCAAAGGAACAAGCTGCGGGAGTCATTTGAACATGCATCACATAACCCGAAATATCAGGGTTCTCTGCAGCATGTAACGGCGCAGCAAGTGACACGACCAAGTAACAGATCAAGATCTGCAATGATCGAACTAACCGTCCCTTGAATAAATTCATAAATTTCATCAAATACAAAAACTTCATTGTTTCAAATTAAACATCTCTTGTTCTAGGGCTGATTACGCACAGGAATGATACTCATTCGCTTTTCCAGAGATTGAGCACCCTGCCCTAGCACCACGCCATAATGTGTTGCATTGGTCATGACATGCTTGACGTAGTCACGTGTTTCCAATAATGGAATGGTTTCTGTGTACTGGTCCGCCGCCATCGTTTGAAAATCTGGCTGCCAGCGCCTTGCCCGATTTGGACCAGCATTGTAGCCTGCTGTTGCTAATACCGCATTGCCACTGAGCTGGCTCTGAATCATGGATAAATAATAGGTGCCATAGCGAATATTGGTATTCATTTCACTCAGTGCGGCTGGGTTATAGGTTTCCCCCATTTGGCGGGCAACTAACTTTGCAGTATTCGGCATAATTTGCATTAAACCACCTGCACCCACATGTGAACGTGCTGATGTAACAAATCGGCTTTCCTGACGCATTAAACCATACGCCCATGCAGGATCAATACCAGCATTGTAACTATGACTGGTGACGTTGCTGCGGTGGGGTGTTGCATAGCGGTAAGTGTCGTTATGTCTGCTCACGGTACGGTCAGCAGCATAAATTGCCCGATCATACCAACCCATGTCATGTGCGCGTTTTGCCGCCGCCAGCAACATTCCATCATCCTGCTGCAAATACGCTTGGCGGACTGCCCAATTCCATTCGCGATTAATGTAATTTGCTGGTGCATCAATATTTTTTAACGCAAATGCACGTTTAAAGTGGATATTTTGGTTTAACCGTTGAATATCTTGTGAACTTGGTTGCTCGTTATAAGGCTGATGATTATAACGTTCGCCTAAACGATCTTTGGCTAGCAAATTATGGTAGTCATCTCCAGCTTGTGCCAGCTTACGATAAATCTGTTGAGCAGCTTGCTTTGAAGCAGCATCTGAGCGCTGTTCAGAAGCACGAGCAAGCCAGTACTGCCAACGATCTTCTTGTTTCTGCGTGACTGACATGGCATCAATGGCACGAATTAAACTTTCCCAAGCACCAAAACGAATTGCTTGACGTGCATAAATTTCGGCTTCTTCTGGACTCAGTGGATAGCCATAACTTTGATCATAGACATTTAACACTTCTCGGTTAAAGCCATTCTTCATGACCGTCGTTCCACCCACATAACCTATCGTACGATATAAATATTTTTGTACAGGTTGAGGCGTATCTTGTGCAATACGCTGAATATTTCCTAAAGCATTGGTTAAATCACTATCTGCGACACGTCCCAATGCAAAGATTAAATATGCATAATCAGCATCGCTGGCTTTAGGAGCATTCCATAAATATGCCAATGGATTGGATTGAATTTGATTAAGCTGGGCTAAAGATAAATTTAAGCCCATGGTTTGTGCGGTGGCAATGGCTGGACCAGACTGGCCTGCGCGTAATTGTCCCCATAGGCGTTGTTGACGATCTTGAGCAGTCATCAGAGGACTAGATAACATCAGTCGCCCTAAACCATTACACGATTCAGGCTGTGTACTTGTCGTTAACCAAATATCTTTATATTCAGCAAAAACTAGACTATCACCCGTTTTGGCACGGACTTGTGCAACCGCACAACTCTCTTCTTGGTCAGGATTAGTGACATAGCTGAGTACAGGTTTTGCTTCATTAAAACTGGCTTGTTTTACTTTTTCTTCGACATAATCTGCTGCTAATTTTTCAGACATCGCTGATTGAGGATAACGTTGCGCAAAAGCGATAATTGAAGAAGCAGGTTGTAGCCCTAGGTTGGTATTCAATTTCCAATACTCAGGGTAATAACCTAATACATCATTTTGCATTTCATATTGATATTGATCGAGCAATGCAATATTGCCAGAACTTGCAGCACGTAGAGCATCATTAAACTGTTCGTCTAGAGCATATACAGATGAGCAGATCACCACGCCGCCCATCGCAACAAGTCGACGGAAGCTTTTCTTGTTATTCAGTTTATTGATCATGGTTGTTGTAAAATCATGTTGCTTATTCATCTTCATCAATACATTTGCCCAATTTTCCCTGCCCTCATAGTGTAATAAGTCTGGCTTCATACAATTGTTGTGTTATGTAACTTGCTGATTCATATTCATTAAAATTCATCCAATTTTATTCATAAACTGTCCATTTTTGTCAGTTTTTTATTCTCTGCGTTCTTACAAAAATACTGCTATAATCCGCGGTTTGTTTAAATCCACCTTGTTTAGGAGCCTGCATGACGGTTCAAACATTCATTCCAAGTGCTGTAAAAGCTGCTTCAGAAAACACTGTTACCCAGCCAACGCACACCACTGATGTTTCAATTAAAAAATTATATATTGAAACGCAAGGGTGTCAGATGAATGAGTATGACAGTCATCGTATGGCAGACTTATTGGGTG
>CAZKJI010000183.1:0-4212 GCA_964553005.1 uncultured Acinetobacter sp.
CTCTCTCACCAGTTCGAGGGTTTTTTGTTGGCGCAGTATCAAGCTCATGCTCATCCATCCTCAGTTATTTTAAATTACAAATGGGGCTATTTTACCTTAATTTTCTGCCCAGTCACGTGTACGCCCCACTGCTTTTAGCCAGCCTTTATACAGCTTTTCTGTTTCATCCTGACTACATGCTGGTGTGAATGTTCGCTCAATGGTCATTCTGCTCTTCAATTCGTTCAGATCAGACCAGAAACCCACGGCTAAACCAGCCAGAAACGCTGCCCCCATACCTGTGGTTTCTTTCATGGCAGGACGCTCAACCGAAGTACCCATAATATCTGCCTGAAACTGCATCAGGAAGTTATTGGCAGTCACACCACCATCTACACGGAGAGTTTTTAATTTTTCACCTGAATCCTGCTGCATGGCATCCAACACATCGCGAGTTTGATACGCGATGGACTCCAGCGTTGCGCGAATAATGTGCTCGATACTTACGCCACGGGTAATACCCAGAATCGCACCACGTGCGGTTGGGTCCCAATATGGCGCGCCCAAGCCTGTAAATGCAGGAACCACATAAACGCCATTGCTGTCTTTCACTTTGGTTGCGTAATATTCCGAGTCATGCGAATCGTTAATGGCCTTTAATTCATCACGCAGCCATTGTACACATGATCCGCCATTAAACACTGCCCCTTCCAGCGCATAGTTCACTTCGCCTCTTGGTCCACATGCAATCGTGGTCAGTAAACCATGTTCAGATTGAACAATACGTTTACCCGTGTTCATCAACAGGAAGCAACCTGTGCCATAGGTGTTTTTTGCCTGTCCCGCCTCAACACACATTTGACCGAACAAAGCCGCCTGCTGGTCTCCTGCAATTCCCGCAATTGGAATCCCAATTTCCTGACCACTGATGGTATGGGTATGCCCATATATTTCAGAAGAACTACGCACCTCAGGTAACATGGCTTTCGGGATATTCAAGGCCTCAAGCAACTTATCATCCCATTGCAGTGTTTCGATATTAAACAGCATGGTACGTGAGGCATTGGTATAATCAGTCACATGCGCCTGACCATTGGTCAATTTCCAGATGAGCCAAGTATCGACCGTACCAAATAACAGTTCGCCACGTTCTGCACGCTCGCGACTGCCTTCAACATGATCCAGAATCCACTTGATCTTGGTTGCCGAAAAATATGGGTCAATTACCAGCCCAGTGACCTGACGCACATACTCATCCCAGCCGTCTTTACGGAGCTGGTTGCAGATCTCATTACTTTGGCGGCTCTGCCATACAATCGCGTTATAAATCGGCTTACCTGTTTTTTTATCCCAGATAATCGTGGTTTCACGCTGGTTAGTGATGCCAATTGCGGCAATCTGGTCGCTTGAAATACTTGCCTGTGCCAAGGCCTCAACCCACACCGCACTTTGTGTTGCCCAGATTTCCATTGGGTCATGCTCAACCCAGCCTGGTTGTGGGTAGATTTGGGTAAACTCACGCTGGGCAATCGTAATAACATTTGCATCGTGATCCAATACAATTGCACGGGAACTCGTTGTACCCTGGTCAAATGCAACCACATATTTTTTTTGACTATCTGTAGAGATCATGGCATACCTATTCAGACTTGCCTTATGTATCAAAGCAATAAATGAAATGCCCATTAAAAAATGGGCTTCAACACTGCGATAAAGCAATGACTTGTGTATAAAAAGAAAAAACTTGCACGATTATATGCAAAATTGTTCGAAAACGAAAATTCTTTCTCTCATTTTGAACCCAAATCATGATGAACAGCGTAAGTTTTAAAGATTCGCCACAATACAAAAGCTGTTTTATGCGATACTAAGACTAGAAATAATAGGATCACTGATATGAAAAAAATTAATTTATTGATTATTGTGAGCGCTACACTTCTGGTTGCGGCATGCCAAAGCACCCCACATCAGTACAATGGTGTGACAGGTTATGAAATCGAAAATAAAACAACAACTTCCGCAACACTGGCCTATACATTGGCAGCACGTGGCAACAGTGATGTGGACGAGAAAAAGCTACAGCAGGCCTGTAAACAGGTGCTAGGGATGGAAAAAACCTACAAAATTTCGATACTTAGCTCCAATGAAATTATGAACCCAACCAAACAGGAACAATATGGGGTGCAACTTGGCAACAGCCGTGCAACTTTCGGCCTATCCAACTCACCTGATTTAAACAACAGTGAGGGCTATGCAACACGTCAGGCACTGGAAACACGCCCAACCACACTGAAAGTGGTTCGCTATACCTGTTCATAATGGTTAATAAGGTGGTTGATTTAAACCACCTTAGCTTTATCTGCGTACTTATTATTATAAGGTCTTATAAAAACTGACATTGCGAAACTCTTTGGCTTCATCCAGATCAGGCCAAGTCGTTGCACTACGTTCATCAATTTTCATATATTGAGGGTGACTAAAGTTTTTAACTCGGCTATCGGCAACCCAAACTTCAGGTGCGAACTTAAGAAACTCATCTAAGAAGAAACGATTGCATTGGTCATACAGGACGTCCGCAGCGAGCAATACATCCACTTGCTCGGCTTTATATAAATCATCCAAATATTCAAGTTCAACATCATTCAACAAAGCATTTTCACGACATGACGCAAGACTTACTGGATCAATATCACAACAGATCACACGTTTCGCACCTGCCATTTTTGCAGCAATTGCAACTACGCCCGAACCTGCACCAAAATCCAAGACCACTTTATCTTTAACATGATGTGGCTCAGCGAGTAACCACTGTGCCATCGCTAAACCAGATGCCCAACAGAAAATCCAATACGGTGTCTCATTCCAAATACGACGAATCACCTCATCATCCAAACGATCCGTTGGAAAAACTGGTGGAATCAACCATAACGATATAGGTGTTTCAGGAAGCTGCTGTGCTAGTAGATCCGTATTAGGGATGACTTCATGTAATGCTTGAAGTAAATGTTCAGGGGCTTTCGCAAATTGAAATGTACAACTCATATATCTTTAATTCTAAAAAACCCCTCTTATCGAGGGGCTATTAATCTTTAAACTAATGCTTTTTCAGCAGCTTCAACAGTTTGACGAATTAAAGTCGTAATCGTCATTGGCCCCACACCACCTGGAACTGGTGTATAAGCAGAAGCAATCTCTTCAATTCCCACTAATTGAATATCACCGACACCACCGCCATCACGTGGGTGGAAACCTGCATCTACAACAACTGCACCTTGCTTGATCCAGTCTTTTTGAATCAACTCAGCTTTACCCACCGCACCTACAATAATATCTGCTTGTTTTACCAATTCAGCTAAGTTTTGAGTACGCGAGTGGCAAATGGTCACTGTCGCATTCGCCTGTAATAACATCATTGCCATTGGTTTGCCTAAAATCGCTGAGCGACCGACCACAACTGCATGTTTACCCGCGATCTCAATCTTGTTTTCTTGCAAAATGGTCATGATGCCAGCTGGAGTTGCTGAACCATATGCAGCCTCGCCCATTGCCATACGACCAAAACCTAGACAAGTCACGCCATCCACATCTTTAGCTAATGAAATGGCATCAAAACATGCTCTTTCATCAATTTGTTCAGGCACTGGGTGCTGCAACAAAATACCGTGTACATCAGGATTCGCATTTAATTTTTGAATTTCAGCAAGCAATTGTTCTGTAGTTGTTTCTTTAGAAAGCTCAACTTTCAATGAATCCATACCGACACGGCGGCAAGCGTTGCCTTTCATACGCACATACGTTGCCGATGCACCATCATCACCAACCAAAATTGTTGCCAAAATTGGGGTACGTCCCGTTTTTGCTTTTAATGCTTCTACACGAACCAACAAATCAGCTTCGATTTGTGTTGCCAACGCACGACCGTCTAAAACCAATGCCACAGCGCATCTCCAAAGTGGGTATGAATCAATTGCGTAAATAATACATGATAATTTAACCAATATTCTTTTAGATGTTGTTTTTATGTGCATATTCACGGCAAACACTATTGTTTTTTTTCTAAAGGTTGCTAATATGTGCATCACCAAATGATGGCGGGGTGGCAGAATGGTCATGCAGCGGACTGCAACTCCGTGTACGCCGGTTCGATTCCGACCCCCGCCTCCAAATTTGGTTTTAAAGCCCGAGTGGTGAAATCGGTAGACACAGGGGATTTAAAATCCCCCGCCCACAAAG
>CAZKJI010000184.1:0-4188 GCA_964553005.1 uncultured Acinetobacter sp.
GTAATGCTCTCATTTATTTATTCTTATTTTTAACATAAAAAAACGCCCCTTTCGGAGCGTTTCAAACTTAATTCAGAGAATTAAAGTTTAGATACCAATTCTGGTACAACAGTGTTCAAATCGCCCACTAACCAGTAGTCAGCAACGCTGTTGATTGGCGCTTCTTCGTCTTTGTTGATTGCAACAATAACTTTAGAATCTTTCATACCCGCTAAGTGCTGAATCGCACCAGAGATACCGATTGCCAAGTAAAGATCTGGCGCAACGATTTTACCAGTTTGACCAACTTGGAAGTCGTTTGGTACGAAACCAGCATCTACCGCAGCACGTGAAGCACCTTGAGCAGCACCAAGCTTATCAGCCAATGGGTCAAGTACTTTGTGATAGTTTTCACCAGAACCTACACCACGACCACCAGAAACAACGATACGCGCAGCAGTTAATTCTGGACGATCAAGTTTCACGATTTCTTCGCTTACAAACTTAGAAATACCAGCATCTTTCGCTTCAGCAACAGCTTCAACTGCAGCAGAACCGCCTTCAGCAGCTGCAGCATCAAATGCTGTACCACGAACTGTACCAACGATGATTGCTTCGTCAGATTGAACAGTTGCGATTGCGTTACCTGCATAGATAGGACGTTTGAATGTATTTGCAGATTCTACAGAAATGATATCTGAGATCATGCTTACATCAAGAAGTGCAGCAACACGTGGAAGGATGTTCTTACCAGTAGTTGTAGAAGCAGCTAATACGTATTTGTAACCTTTCGCTAAATCCGCAACTAAGCCAGCAACGTTTTCAGCCAATTGGTTCGCATAAGCAGCATTATCAGCAAGTAATACTTTGCTCACACCAGCAACTTTAGCAGCAGCATCAGCAACTGCTTGAGCGCCAGAACCAGCTACTAATACAGTAATATCACCACCGATTTTTTGAGCTGCCGCAACAACGTTTAAAGTTGCACCGTTAAGTGACTGGTTGTTGTGATCAGCGATAACTAAAATACTCATGATTTTATCCTTCTGTATTAGATCACTTTCGCTTCATTTTTCAATTTTTCAACAAGTTCGTCTACAGACTTCACTTGTACGCCAGCTTTACGTTCAGCAGGTGCTTCAACTTTAACTGTTTTAAGTTTAGTACCAGTTGCAACGCCATAGTCAGCAGGAGACTTAGTATCAAGCGGTTTTTTACGCGCTTTCATGATGTTTGGAAGAGCAGCATAACGTGGCTCATTCAAACGTAAGTCAGTTGTGATGATTGCTGGAAGACCAAGCTCAACAGTTTGTAAACCGCCATCAACTTCACGAGTAACTTGTACTTTACCGCCGTCAACTTTAACTTCAGATGCAAAAGTACCTTGACCAGCACCAAGTAAAGCACCAAGCATTTGACCTACTTGGTTAGAGTCATCATCAATTGCTTGTTTACCGAGAAGAATTAGTTCTGGTTTTTCAGCATCAACAACGCCTTTTAAAATTTTAGCAACTTCTAAAGCGCCAATTTCATCAGCAGTTTCAACTAAGATACCACGGTCAGCGCCTAAAGCCATTGCAGAACGAATTTGTTCTTGCGCGTCTTTAGAACCCACTGAAACAACAACGATTTCTGAAATCGTTCCTTTTTCTTTTAAGCGAACCGCTTCTTCGACTGCGATTTCACAGAATGGGTTAATTGACATCTTAACGTTAGTTAGGTCAACCCCAGTATTGTCCGGCTTAACACGAACTTTAACGTTGGCATCAACCACACGTTTTACAGCGACAAGAGCCTTCATGTAATCCTCGGCTGTTCTAAGCAAGTAAATGTAGTGAAGAGCATTCTAACTCTTCGATCGAAACTTTTTAGGTGCCCTATCTTGCAATGTATTTGGCATTTCGGTCAAGTCACAATTTTCGCTATGACTGTAAAAAAGATGAAATGCTCAGTTCACTAATTTAGGGCACTGAAAAATCAACTCAATTAAGCTGTCCGTTCTTATCAATATTACATTTTGATTTTATTAATATTTTATAAAATTCAACCATCTAAAATATATCTTGCAGACAAAAAGCAGATGTTCTGTAACGGATCATTTCAGGCAAATCCAAACACCCAACAGTTTTTGCAAAAAATGGGCAATAAAGTGAGAATATTGTTTAAGCACTGTTTAAGTGTGCCCTGTAAAATAAGTTGCCTATTTTACATCCAATTTTGCAACATAATATATCAGGATTCAGTTTTTCTGCGCCCGAGGATGGGTTTGGTCATATACATTCATCAATTGTTCAAAGTCGACATGGGTATAGATTTGAGTGGTGGACAAGTTGCTATGACCCAACATTTCCTGAATTGCACGTAGATCACCACTGGCGGAAAGCAAATGGCTGGCAAAACAATGCCGTAATAAATGTGGATGCAAATCGACACTGATCCCTGCCCGCTGGGCCTGTAACTTGACCCGATTTTCAATTTGTCGTGGAGTCAGCGCATTGCCTTTTTGTGAAATAAACACGGCTGAATCTGCGGCAAAACCACCCTGCCATATCCGATAGATTTTTAGCCATTCAATCAAGCCTTGTTTTGCCTTGCTTCCAAACGGCACAACTCTCGTTTTATTGCCCTTACCTGTAATGCGTAATAACTGTCGATTAAAATCAATATCCTTGACAGTTAAACCCTGTAACTCGGCTAAACGTAGACCACTCGAATATAACAGCTCAAGCATCGCCCTATCCCTTAACCATAATTGCTGCTCAACTGGTTTTTCAGGTGCAGGCTGATCCAGAATCTGATTGATGGTTTCAATGTCAATCATGCCTGGCAAAGGTCGGGGCTGACGTTTTAACTTAAAATCTTCTGATGGATTCTGCTGTAAATATTGTCCTTGCTCAGCCCATTTCATAAATTGGCGGATGGAGGTCAAGTGACGTTGCAGGCTACTGGAACTCAGCTGGTCGCGTTCAACACGCTCGGCTAAATATTCACGTAAGTCTGAAGCTTCAACATCCTGTAATTGTAATTGTTTGTTTTCACAAAAACTAAAGAAATCAGTGAGATCTCGTTGATAGGCCGTGATGGTGTGTTCAGACTGATTTTGAATCATCCGCTCTTTTAACCACATGGAAAGGAGTTGCAAAGCTGTCTGCACACTCAACCCCCTAAAATTGCTTTATAAAATCGTTGATATAAATAGCAACTTCATCTGCATACTGCTCAGCAAAATCATGCTCTCCGCCTTGGATCACATAAAGCTCAGACTTCTTAAAGATATGCTGTAAATGCTGTCCCACAGCAACAGGGCTAATCAGGTCCTGATCTCCCCACAATAATAAAACCTGTTGTTGAATATGTACCAATTGGGCTTCATAGTCTACCTTTGCTGTAACAAACCAATCAGTATATTGCAAATATTCTTGCTGATACGCCTGTCGCCAATCCTGAACTTGAAACGGGTCTAAATTGATACCTCCCGAAGTTGCCATCAGAACCAAGCCTTTGACCAGATCAGTCTTTTGTAATATGGCTGCGATGGCAAAAATACCACCCATTGATTGAGCAATTAAAATCGAGGGTTGTTGAATCTGTGCAACCACATAATCGGTTAAATCATTAAAACTTTTTATATCTGGATGTGCTGCCACACCATGAAAACCTGGATATGCAATGACCTGTTTTGTATAGGGTTCAGGAAGTTGTGCGATCAAAGGATTCCAGAATTGGATATTGCCTGATGCGCCTGGAAGAAAAACTAAATGAGTCATTGATGTACCCAAAGCCCTAATTCACCAACAAAATAAGTCTTAAAGTCTTCTACCTCTATATGATAAGTATTAACCAATAAAGGTGTTCCATCTGCATGATGAGCAATATAAATTAGTGTTGGCATATCTATATCTTCTGCAATATTAGGAATATATTCATTTTTATATGGCTCAGTATAATGCTGAATGGTGTCATCACGAATATCCAAAAAAGTCTCTATACCTCTAGAATCAGCCCAATCTATTGCAAATGGTTCAATGGTATATCCATAAAGTTTATGATTCTCATCATATCCTTGATAAACCTGATTGATATATAGAAAATGATAGGGTTGTTGTTGATCTTTTACCCATAATTCATCACCAATATTTTCATCAATCAAATACATTAGGACTTACGCATTGACAGATTCAAAAAAGTATTAAAATGCTTTATAAAGTA
>CAZKJI010000185.1:0-3996 GCA_964553005.1 uncultured Acinetobacter sp.
TGACTGTTTTGAGCTTGAGTGCCGTGCTTTGAAGAAAGCCCGTGATGAAATGGGTTTAACCAATATTCAAATCATGATTCCATTCGTGCGTACAGTGTCTGAAGCAAAACGTGTGATTGAGTTGCTTGCTCAAAATGGTTTAAAACGTGGTGAAAATGGCCTCAAAATCATTATGATGTGTGAGCTTCCAACCAATGCTTTATTGGCTGAACAGTTCCTTGAACATTTTGATGGTTTCTCAATTGGTTCAAATGACTTAACACAATTAACACTTGGTCTTGACCGTGATTCTGGTATCGTATCTCACTTATTTGATGAGCGTGATCCAGCGGTTAAAGCCCTTCTTTCTATGGCAATTCATGCATGCCGTAAAGCAGGAAAATACGTTGGTATTTGTGGTCAAGGTCCTTCAGACCACCCTGACCTTGCTAAATGGCTCATGGAACAAGGTATTGAATCTGTGTCACTGAATCCTGATTCAGTGCTTGATACATGGTTCTTCCTTGCTGAAGAACAAATCAAGAAAGCCTAGTCTTTTTTAGAAAAAGACCCTCTTTCGCAGGGTCTTTTTTATCTTTAGTCATTGAGATTTTAAAATTATGCAAATTTACTTGGCTCGTAACAACCAACAAGCTGGACCTTATAGTTTAGAACAAGTGAACCAAATGCTTGCCAGTCAACAAGTTCTACTCACAGATTTGGCCTGGCATGAGGGTATGGCAGAATGGAAAACGCTTGGTGAACTTACACAAGGGAAACTGGTATACGAACCTGTCGGTTACGCTCCCTTTAGTGCCCAGATTAAAACTGAGACTCATCCCAACTCAGCATTTAATATCAAAGTCGAACAAAAGACATCTCAGTTAGCCTCCATCCATTCACGTTTTTTTGCAAAACTGATTGATGTATTTTTATGGTTTCCCGCAACATTCCTACTCACCGCTTTTTTTACACCCGAACAGGCACAAAAGTTTACCCAGTTGAATGAACAACTGTTTCGACTAATGGCAGACCGCTCATCAGACATTGCCCTAGCCCAAAAAGTCCAGACAGAAATTGTGGCCATTATTCCAACCCATGCCTGGATGGCGATGTGTGTCTATATCATTGCCATGCTTATGGTACAGGCTTTCCTGATTGGAAAATCAGGGCAAAGTATTGGCAAGAAATTGCTAAAAATCAAGATTGTGGATGCTGAAACCTCTGCTCCTGTCAGCTCAGTAAGAGCATTCTGGCTCAGAAGTATGGTTTTTGTTATTTTAAACATGGTCATTTTGCCGTTGATTTCCGTGATTGAATCGCTTTTTGCGTTAGGGAAAAATCGTCAGGCATTACATGACAAATTGGCAAAGACCAAGGTGGTTCAGAAATAAGCCTCATCAATTATTTGCATAAAGCTGTATATAAAATACATTTTATACAGCCTTTCAATATAGCGTGTTGATATATAAAAAAAAGATAGGGCTTTAATCCAATCCCTACAAAATAAATCGAGTTTTAAAACAAGTATTTCAGGCTACTTTATCAGTAGCTTAGTTTTTCAATATGAGGCATAATGCCCTACAACGTAGCGGTGTCGCATGATTGCCAAGCAATTCACAAAAAATTCTTATCAATCATGCGACACTTTAATCGCTATCCCATAATTTAAATTAGGGAATGGGACTCTTCACCGAGGTTGTAAAATGAGACAAACGATTTTAGCTGTATTGTCTTTATCAACGATGGCTACGCTCTTGACAGGGTGTGGCGGTGATATGGTACTTCTAAACTCAAAAGGACCAGTCGGTCAAGGCCAAAGTAGCCTGATGATGACTGCGATCTATTTAATGCTGTTGGTGGTGATTCCATCCATCGTAATGGCATTATGGTTTGGTTGGAAATATCGCGCATCGAATAAAGATGCAGACTATAAACCTACTTGGGCACACTCTACGACAATTGAGATCGTTGTTTGGGGTGTTCCTGTCATTATTATCGGTATTTTAGCTTGGTTAACTTGGTGGGGTTCCCACAAGTACGACCCTTACCGTCCGTTAGAGTCAGATAAAGCGCCTTTAACAATTCAAGCCATCGCTGAGCAGTTTAAATGGGTCTTTATCTATCCTGAGCAAGAAATTGCAACGGTAAACGAAATACGCTTCCCAGAAAAAATACCTGTCAATTTTAAGATTACTTCTAACTTCACAATGAACTCATTCTTCATTCCACAGTTAGGTGGTCAAGTCTATGCCATGGCAGGCATGCAAACCCAGTTGAACTTACTGGCAAATGATCCTGGTGTATTCCGAGGTATTTCAGCAAACTATTCAGGCTACGGTTTCTCTCAAATGCGTTTCAAGGCGCATAGTGTCACCGAGTCAGAATTTGCACAATGGGTAGAAGCTGTTAAAGCGGGTAATGGTACAAGTATCAATCCTGAAGCCATTCAAAAAGGTACGCTTGATCAAGCTGAGTTCGCAACGCTTAAAGATGGTGATCGTTCTAAACACCAGATCGAACACTTAATTGATCGTGCCAAGGCTGCTGGTGATGCAGAAGCGCTTGCCAAAGCTGAAGCGATGAAACCGTTCCCAACCAAGCCTCACCCTGTGACCTATTACTCTTCAGTTGAGCCGAAATTGTTTGAAACAATCATCAACCATTACATGAGTAATTTTCACGGCGCTGACCACTCTGCTGGACATGCGACAGCAGAAACTCATGTTGCAGCAGAACATGCTGCTCGAGGGGAATAAGACATGGATATGATTTTTGGTAAACTGGGTTGGGACTCTATTCCAACAGAGCCAATCGTACTCGTCACCATGGTCATGATGGCACTTGGTGGCATTGTAGTGCTTGGTGGTATCACCTATTTTAAAAAATGGGGATATTTGTGGAATGAATGGTTTACCTCTGTAGACCATAAAAAAATTGGTATCATGTATATCCTTATCTCTGTAGTCATGCTTGTGCGTGGTTTCGCCGATGCGATCATGATGCGTTTACAGCTTTTCCTTGCCAAAGGCGGCGGTGAAGGCTATCTACACCCAGACCACTACGATCAAATTTTCACCGCGCACGGTGTGATTATGATCTTCTTCGTGGCAATGGGTCTTGTTGTTGGCTTAATGAACGTCGTTGTACCATTGCAGATCGGTGCGCGTGACGTGGCATTCCCATTATTGAACTCTTTAAGCTTCTGGTTATTCGCTGGTGCTGCTGGTTTGATGATGGCATCACTGGTACTCGGTGAGTTTGCTGCGACTGGTTGGTTAGCTTATCCTCCTCTGTCTGGCATTCAGTACTCTCCTGGTGTGGGTGTTGACTACTATATTTGGGCACTTCAGATTTCGGGTCTCGGTACACTATTAACGGGTGTTAACTTCTTTGTGACCATCATCAAGATGCGTGCACCTGGCATGAAACTAATGGACATGCCAATCTTTACTTGGACTGCCCTTATTACTGTCATTTTAATCATTGCAACATTCCCTGTATTAACAGGTACACTTGCAATGTTGACACTAGACCGTTATTTCGATTTCCATTTCTTCACCAATGAGCTTGGCGGTAGTCCAATGCTTTACGTGAACCTGATCTGGACATGGGGTCACCCAGAAGTATACATCCTAGTATTACCAGCATTTGGTATATATTCAGAAGTCGTAGCAACGTTCTCCCGTAAAGCGTTGTTCGGTTACAAGTCTATGGTGTATGCGACAGTTGCCATTGGTGGACTATCTCTTGTCGTATGGCTTCACCACTTCTTCACCATGGGTGCTGGTGCGAACGTGAATGCGTTCTTCGGTATCATGACCATGATTATTGCGATTCCTACAGGTGTGAAAATCTTCTCTTGGTTATTCACCATGTATAAAGGTCGCATTAGTTTTACCACACCAATGTTATGGACACTTGGTTTCCTTGTGACGTTTGGTATCGGTGGTTTAACTGGCGTACTTATGGCTGTTCCACCTGCGGACTTCCTTGTACACAACTCACTCTTCTTGA
>CAZKJI010000186.1:0-3993 GCA_964553005.1 uncultured Acinetobacter sp.
GCACAGATACAGGCATCGGCAAAATCAGAAAGTTCACGGGTCAGGGTAACGACATTGGTGAGTTGATTAGCATCCTGCCAAATCCAGCGAAACATCAGTCTGGCACGTAGAATACGCAAGGCTTTCATCCAGGCCTGCTCATCAGTTAAATCTATGACAGCATGCTGGACTTTCTGGTGGATACTTTCAGTTGAAAGCGAATCAAGAAATTGATCTTCCAAGTAGTCTTGTTCTAATTGTGCCTGGTATAAATTTAAAACTTGCTCAGCATATTGGCTTGCAACCAAGGTTTTTTGTCGCTGTTCCACATTCATATCAAAAAGCTCGACTAATGTCATGTCATCTTAGATCATTTATATCAGTTACAAGCTTATCTTTAAAATCTCTTTAGGCTAATTTTGCTTTGGTTTTCGGTTGTTCAACACACTCATCAATGTGCTCACTTGCGGCTGGCAACAGCACCTTAAAGGTGGTTCCCTCACCTTCTTTCGAGCTGACGCTAATTTCGCCATGATTTAAATCCACAAAACGCTTACACAGGGTCAAGCCTAAACCTGCACCCTTTTCACCTGCCGTACCTTTTAAACTGACGGTTAAGCGAGGATGGAACAACTCTGCCATTTGCTCATCTGTCATACCCAAACCTGTATCCTGAATATAAATGGCAACATGGCGACCCTGCTTTTCCGCGCGAATCGACACCACGCCTAAACCATCTATATCGGTAAATTTCAAGGCATTCGACACCAGATTCTGAATCAGGGAAGTAACCATATTCATATCAGCATAGGCCTTGATATGTTCTGGCACATCATTGATCAGATTGATATTTTTCTTGACTGCAAGTGTCCTTAAAATATCCGTGACAATGGTGGTCACTTGTCTTAACTTAAATTCAATAGGATAGGCGTTAAAGCGTCCGCCCTCGGCCATTGACCAATTTAATAAACTTTCTAGCAGGTTATAAGTCGACTGGGCAGTATCATAAAGATAGTCAGCAATATTTTGGACACTTGCCTCATCCAGTGTGTCACGCTCTTTTGCCAAAATCTCGGAAAAACCCAGCAAGCCATGAAATGGCGCACGAAGGTCATGGGAAATAATGGAGAAGAACTTGGTTTTACTAAAATTAAGCGCCGCTTCCTGTTGGTATAATTCCTTTAGCTCATCATAGTTAAGCTTCAATTCCAGTTGCTGCATGAAGCTGACGCAATGGGCCTGCAACAATTGTTTTTGTAAGTCAGTAAATTCCTGAGCCACTTCATCGAATAAAATCACATAACCCAAGGCAGTCTGATTGGGATGTCTGAGTTGCAGGGCGATCGCAGTTTGTGCTTTTCGCTTAAGTGAAGCCAAAAAAGCCAGCAATGTTGGATATTGTGGATGTTTACAGTCAATCAGGTCATCATTCACGAATAAGGTATTTAAGCTCTTGGTAATTTTTGAAGAATCAATCACTTTTAATTTTTCAGGGCAACGATGCCAAAGATAAGGTTCCTGATGAAAAACAAGCAATGCAGTATTAGCCTGCATCAGGTTTCGGTTAAACTGCAAAAATTGCTCAAGCAAGTTCTGTTCTGAAGTTACACCTAAAGAAAGAGAAATTTTACAAGCACTTAACTTATCAGCCTGATGTAATTCTAATAGTTGAATCGCCATGCTCGCCTCTCGAATATTATCGTTATGACATGTATGTAGGTTTTATTTAAAAAAAAATGAGAAAATCACCACCCACTATTAACAAATTTTAACATAAAAGGCAATTATTGATTCGATCAATTCGCAACAAAACGTGATTTTTCAACAAAATTTTATTTCTGATTATAAAACAAGCAATTTCGCTGTTTCTGAACATTTTTATAAAAACACATAAAAAAATCTACAAATTGCTCTAAAACTAAACAATTGATCAGCAGGCATGATTGACAACTGTTTTAAACAGGGTATTATACGCAACACAAAGCATCGCACTCTTCCCGAGGTGGTGAAATTGGTAGACGCGGCGGACTCAAAATCCGCTGTCAGAGATGACGTGTCGGTTCGAGTCCGACCCTCGGGACCAAGATTTCAAAAACCCCAAACTGGCATTAAAAGTTTGGGGTTTTTTATTTTAGGGATAAACCTTAGAAAGATGCTGTTCTGATTCGATGTGGAAAAGAAATCTATGCAACTCTCTGACTTTTCGTTTGACCTTCCTGATGAACTGATTGCCCGTTACCCACTAGAAAGCCGTAGTGCCTCACGCCTACTGCATATTGATGTGCAGGGTCAGTACCATGATCATGTCTTTACCGATATTCTGGATTTACTGGAAGATGGTGATTTACTGGTGCTGAATGACACCAAGGTCATGAAAGCACGTTTAAAAGGAAAACGTGCCACAGGCGGTGCTATTGAAGTGTTGGTTGAACGGATGCTGGATACCCACACCGCCCACTGCCACATTAAGTCAAGTAACTCACCTAAAGCAGGCGCAGAACTCTATATTGGCGAAGATGCCATTCCCGTTACAGTACAGGGTCGTCATGAAAACCTGTTTATTGTTAAGTTTTCACAACCAATTTTATCTGTGCTTGATCAATATGGCCAATTGCCAATTCCACCTTATTTTAACCGTGAAGCTGAAGAAATTGATACCGAACGTTATCAAACGGTATTTCACGACCCTGAAAAAATAGCCAGCGTGGCTGCCCCAACCGCAAGCCTGCATTTCGATCAAGGCCTATTGGAACAACTAGCAGCCAAAGGCGTGCAAAAAACCTTTGTGACCCTGCATGTCGGTGCAGGTACATTTATGCCTGTACGTACCACCGACATCACCAATCATATTATGCACAGTGAATGGTGTGACGTACCACAGGCGACCATTGACCTGATTCTGGAAACCAAAGCCCGTGGCAATAAAGTCATTGCTGTGGGTACAACCGCAACCCGTGCGCTGGAAAGTGCAGCGCAAGCCAATCAAGGTCAGATTGCCGCATGGACAGGTGATACGCAAATCTTTATCTATCCAGGTTATCAGTTCTGTATCGTAGATCGTTTGATTACTAATTTCCATTTACCAGAATCAACTTTGCTGATGCTAGTTTCAGCCTTATCGAATCGAGAGAATATTTTAGCGGCCTATCAACATGCAGTTGAACAGCGCTATCGTTTCTTTAGTTATGGCGATGCGATGCTGGTTGATAAACTAGAAACTTAAAAAATATAAAGATAGGCTAAATCAAGGTTTAGCCTATTGCCTCATAAAAATAAATTGAATGATAGGTAATTTATTTTGGGATAAAAAACAATTAGATTCACATGCCACTTCTTAGTTTATGAAAGTTAAAGCATAATTAAACGATCTTAGTCGTATCACAATGAATTGATCCTCTCCATGCCGATCGACACCGTCCAAGAAGCCCTACATATAAGACGTAAAAAAAATGCCCAGGTTTTTCGCAATATTGCCCGACTTTGGGAGATCGGGCAAAAATCGCACAACGATCAAGAGTTATTGGATGCCTTGCATCCGTGGCGTGAGGATCATGGTCTACGCTTTTTTAATGTATTGCCCTATCTATTAGCAATTACCAGTATCAGTACACTCATTTTTGGCTATTTTCTTCATCCCCATATCCAGTTTATCTGGAGTTTTCTGGGGGCCTTTTTGACAGGCTTTTTGGCCTATTTACTCTATGAACCAAAAGAACCATTGACACAGGTGATCAATTATCTGGAACAGCGCATGACTGTATTGCGTTATGGTTTACAGTTTCAACAGTTGCCTACCTACCTGCCCATACAGGCACAACCCCTCTTGGTGATCAGTAGGTTAAAGCAATACTTTCCCCTGTTTAACCGTGGCACTGAATCCAATGAAATCACGCAATATGCTTCGACCACATGGCATGATGGCGTAACAGAACATCAGGTTCTAATTTTTCAATATCACCACGTCAGTGAAATGCCGATTTTTCAGGAAAACAATAAGAAAAAAATTGTAAAAGA
>CAZKJI010000187.1:0-3990 GCA_964553005.1 uncultured Acinetobacter sp.
TTGTTGTTTCTGTTTACGGCCGTTCTTTAATTAACCGTTCAGTGATTCAGATTTTAAAAACACACCGCCGTACACGTATGGTTGATGTTGAGCTTTCAGTTGTCAACACGTTCCCAATTCTTGAAGCATTGATGAAAGTTGAAAACATTGGTTCTGCTGAAGTTGATATCGGTAAACTTGCTGTTGAATACAAAAACCAGGGTGGTGATGTAGACGCTTTTGTTGCCAATGCTGTTGCACCAATTCAAGGTAATGCAACTTCTGAACAGCCTAAAGATGTTGTTCTTTACGGTTTTGGCCGTATTGGTCGTATTCTGGCGCGTTTGATCATCAGTCAATCAGGCCTGGGCCGTGGTTTAAGCCTTAAGGCAATCGTTGTGCGTAAATCATCTGATGGTGACTTGGCGAAACGTGCTTCTTTGTTACGTCGTGACTCTATTCACGGTACTTTTGACGGTACGATCTCTGTTGATGAAGAAAATGAAGCCATCATTGCAAATGGTAACTTCATTAAAGTCATTTATGCTTCAAGTCCAAGCGAAGTGGATTACACCGCTTATGGTATTGAAAATGCGCTTCTTATCGACAACACAGGTAAATGGCGTGATGCAGAAGGTCTGAGCCAACACTTGAAATGTGCAGGTATTGCACGTGTAGTCTTGACTGCACCAAGTAAAGGCGAGATGAAGAACGTTGTATACGGCGTAAACAATACAGATATCGTGGATGAAGACAAAATCATCTCTGCTGCAAGCTGTACAACTAACGCAATTACACCTGTATTAAAAGTGTTGGATGACAAATACAAAGTATTAAATGGTCATGTTGAAACAGTTCACTCATTTACAAACGACCAGAACCTGATTGATAACTATCACAAGGCTGACCGTCGTGGTCGTGCTGCAACATTGAACATGGTCATCACTGAAACTGGTGCTGCAAAAGCGGTTGCGAAAGCATTACCAGGTCTTAAAGGCAAGTTAACAGGTAACTCTGTACGTGTTCCTACACCAAACGTTTCACTTGCAATCCTGAACTTAAACCTAGAGAAAGAAGTTGATCGTGAAGAAGTGAACGAATACATTCGTCAAATCTCAATCAACTCTAGCCTGCAAGGTCAAATCGGTTATACCAACTCAACTGAAGTTGTATCAAGCGACTTTATCGGTTCGCGTACTGCTGGTGTGTTTGATGCACAGGCAACAATCACTTCTGGTACACGTTTAACAGCGTATGTTTGGTACGATAACGAAGTAGGTTATAGCTGTCAGGTATTGCGTATTGCTGAACAAATGTGTGGCGTAAGCTATGCAAAAATTCCTGCTGAAACAAATGCATAATATTCGTTAGTAAAGTTATACAATACAAGCCCAGTTTCGACTGGGCTTTTTTATTGACTGTACAGAACCTACGCTGATAGAAACATTAAAATAAAAGAAAATAGCAACAAGAGAAGATGATTGGATAGGAATACAATACTTCATTATAGCAGTTCAGACGTTTATTCACGGTATTTGCCTTAATTGTGATGGCCAACTTGTGTGGTGTATATGTTGCGATGTGGGTGCTTAAGCATTTTAATATTTATATTCCATTGAAGAATAGGCATCCATAACACAATGAAATAACACTTTTTAAAGCCAGAAACGTATTTACTGATTTTTCTATTCGAGAAATTTATTAAAATGTGGCAAAATAGTCCGCTTTTAAGATTTCAGAGGATTGGCACATGCGCTTTGTTGATGAAGCAGTCATAACCGTAGAGGCTGGCGACGGTGGCAATGGCGTAGCCAGTTTTCGCCGTGAAAAATTTGTCCCTTTTGGTGGTCCTGATGGCGGTGATGGGGGGCGTGGTGGAAGTATCTATATCCAGGCCGATGATGATACTGGCACGCTGGTTGATTACCGTTATACTCGCCGATTCCGTGCGGAACGTGGTAAAAATGGCGCTGGAGCGAACTGTTCAGGTCGTGGTGGTGAGGACGTTATCCTAAAAGTACCTGTCGGTACAACCATCGTGGATACTGAGTCTGGTGACATTATTGGCGATTTGGTCAAGGATGGTCAGCGTGTAAAAGTGGCACATGGCGGTGATGGTGGTTTAGGGAATACTCACTTTAAATCATCGACCAACCGTTCACCGCGTAAATGTACGCATGGTATCAAGGGCGAATACCGTGAAGTACGTTTAGAGTTGAAAGTGCTTGCAGATGTTGGCTTGCTGGGTATGCCAAATGCAGGTAAATCCACGTTTATCCGTGCAGTCAGTGCAGCAAAACCGAAGGTGGCAGATTATCCATTTACCACTATGGTACCTAACTTGGGCGTAGTGGATGCAGATCGTCATCGTTCATTTGTGATGGCAGATATTCCAGGTCTGATCGAAGGTGCGGCAGAGGGCGCAGGTCTGGGGATTCGCTTCCTTAAACACTTGGCGCGTACCCGTATTCTGTTGCATATTGTCGATGTCCAGCCGATTGATGGTTCTGATCCTGCACATAATGCAAGAGCCATTTTGGGTGAGCTTGAAAAATTCTCTCCAACTTTGGCAAAACTCCCTGTGGTTCTTGTATTGAACAAGCTTGACCAACTTCCTGAAGAATCAAGAGAAGAGTGGTGTCAGCATATTCTTGATGAATTGCAATGGAAAGGTCCTGTATTTAAAACTTCTGGTTTGATGTCAGAAGGCACTAAAGAAGTTGTGTATTACCTCATGGACCAGATTGAGCAACAGCGTGAACGTGAGCTTGAAGACCCTGAATACGCAGCAGAAGTTAAGGTATTCCGTGAGCAGCTTGAGGCTGAAACACGTGAACAAACCATCGCAGCAAAAGAAGCTTATCGTGCTATGCGTAAGGCTCAGCGTGAAGCGGGTCTGGAAGACGATGAAGATGACTTTGATGACGATGAGGATGAAGGCGGCGTAGAAAGTATTTACGTACGCGACTAGTGAACCGAGGAAAAAATGATAGAAGTGGTCGATGGGCAACGTCAGCTCAATGCGTGTAAACGAATCGTTGTTAAAATCGGATCATCTTTACTCACTGCAAATGGGCAAGGTCTAGATTTAAATGCAATTTCGCATTGGGCGAAACAAATTGCAGATCTACACAATGCTGGGCACGAAATAATTTTAGTGTCTTCAGGTGCGGTTGCGGAAGGGATGGTACGCATGAAACTTGCGAGTCGACCCACTGATCTACCCAGTTTGCAGGCTTGTGCTGCTATTGGCCAAATGGGTTTAATCCATACGTGGTCAAGCGTATTAGATCAACATGGGATTCAAACAGCACAAGTCTTACTCACGCATGATGATCTCGCTGATCGCCGCCGTTACCTCAATTCCTGTGATGCCTTGCAAAACCTGATTGACTGGCGTGTGATTCCTGTCATCAATGAAAATGACACGGTATCTACCGATGAAATCCGTTTTGGTGACAATGACACTCTGGCTGCAATGGTGGCTGGACAGGTGCAGGCGGAACTATTGATTATCCTAACGGATCAGCAGGGTATGTTTGATTCCGACCCTCGAAGCAACCCAAATGCTAAACTGTTCTCTGCGGTTCGGGCACTGGATGACAGCCTGTTTGAAATGGCAGGCGGTGGTGGTGTGCTTGGGCGTGGTGGTATGGTGACCAAGGTTCGTGCCGCACGTCTTGCAGCAAGGTCAGGCTGTCCAACATTGATTGCCAGTGGTGAAAGTGCAAATGTGCTTGCTCGCCTGATGGCTGGTGAAATGTTGGGAACATTGTTTACCACAGACAATGACCGTGTTACGGCGCATCAGCAATGGTTGGCGGCGCATTTACAAACAGCAGGTCGTTTAGTGATTGATGATGGTGCGGTTGAAGCGATTAAACTTAAGCATCGTAGTTTGTTGCCAGTGGGCGTGAAAGCGATTGAAGGTCATTTTGATCGTGGTGATGTGGTTGAGTGTGTTGATAAACATGGTGGTCGTATTGCAGTGGGACGTGTGAATTTTAGTTC
>CAZKJI010000188.1:0-3952 GCA_964553005.1 uncultured Acinetobacter sp.
ATCTTGTTCCGTCTTAATGGTCACAGTAGAAGCTCTCATTCGAGATATTCCTTATGTAAAAATCAAATTCATTCTCAATGCAGAGCCGTTTTTTATACTGCATTTAATATTTCAGTAGTTTTACGCCTTACCCCTCAAATCTTCAATCTTTTTACGACTGAAAAGCACTTTTTATTTTACATTTAATTTCGATCAACATCATAGGAAAAAGGTATAAGAAACCAGATTTTTTACTTTTAAAACCTTTTCAAACAATTAAGTTTACCAAAGATAATCCCATGATTTTAATCATTTCTTTTTAGACAAAAATAAACCGTTTTTCACATAAATTTGATTTCAAATGACAGCGTTTTTATTCTAAAATCCGCACTTTTATTTTGCACCTCCCTTTTATGAACCATCTTCGTACAGGAGATATTATTGCCCTCGGTTTTATGACCTTTGCACTGTTTATTGGTGCAGGCAATATTATTTTCCCCCCTATTGTTGCCCAGCAGGCTGGTGAACATGTATGGCTCGCTGCATTTGGTTTCTTAATCACCGCAGTTGGTCTCCCTGTAATGACCATCATGGCCTTGTCACGTATGCAAGGCTCAATTGAGGTCATCAGTTCCCCGCTAGGTCGTTTTGCAAGTTTATTACTGACCATCGTCTGTTATTTATCTGTAGGGCCATTATTTGCAACGCCACGTACCGCCACCGTGTCTTATGAAATTGGTTTTGCGCCATATTTTGGCACATCCAGCAGTAGCCTGTTCATTTACAGCGTGATTTACTTTGCCTTTGTCGCGGCAGTTTCCCTTTATCCCAATAAACTGCTTGATACGGTCGGACACGTATTGGCACCATTAAAGATTGTTGCACTTGCAATACTGGGTATTGCGGCCTTTGCCATTCCTACAGGTTATATCTCTCCACCCACTAACCATTATATCAACAGTCCAGTTTCCGAGGGCTTTGTGAGTGGTTATCTGACGATGGATACGTTAGGAGCACTGGTATTTGGTATTGTAATTATTCAGGCTATCCAGTCCCGTGGAGTAACCGATTCCAAACTGATAACCAAATATGCAATTATCGCAAGCCTGATTGCTGGTGTAGGTTTAACGCTTGTTTACATCAGTCTGTTTAAACTCGGTTTAGGTAGTCATGAAGTCGCGGCAAATGCAGATAATGGTGCAGTCATCCTACATGCCTATGTGCAGCATGCCTTTGGTGACCTAGGTTCATTGTTCCTAGCTGGCTTGATTTTTCTGGCATGTATGGTCACTGCGATTGGCTTAACCTGTGCATGTGCAGAGTATTTTAATGAATTAACTGGTTTACCCTATAAATTACTGGTTTTTATCCTGATCGGATTCTCATTGTTAATTTCCAATCTGGGTTTAACCAAGCTGATTGCATTCTCAGTTCCCGTATTAAGTGCAATTTATCCACCAGCAATCGTGGTGATCATGCTCAGCTTTTTCTGGAAACACTGGAACAAGCCATCGCTGGTTGTAGGTTCAGTGACCGCAATTGCTTTCCTTTTCGGTATTGTCGAGGCAATTAAAGCGGCTGGCTTTACACAGCAGTTACCACAATTTATTGATCACTTGCCGTTAAGTGAACAAAACCTTGCCTGGTTACTTCCATCATGTGCTGTTCTCATGATTGCAATTGCAATTGACAGATTATCAGTGAGCAAGAATTAAAATGATTTGTCGTTAAGACCACGTTTTATCCAAACATGATTTTAGCTATATGAAGAATGCTCCTTTACCCAATGTGCATTTTTTGTTTACGACAAGTCCTTATTTTTTTAAGAGGCATTAATTAAAAAATAGCAATATCATTCATCATGCTCGCATTCTAAATCTTTCAAAATGTAAAAAAACACCCTATTATTTCACTAAAAAATACCATAAATTCACACTTAAAATACCTAAAAGTTATAAAAATCAATGCATTTAATAAGATAATCTAAAAAATATTGAATTTAGCTATTGAAATAATGAAAAAATCAAAGTACAACTTTAATCTTAATTCTGACAAAAACGATTAGGTTTTGTCATCACTACTCAAGGAGGGATGGAGATGTTCTCATTACATTTCAACAAGCAAGTCTTCATTGACACTCTAAAGACCAATGATTCCATCGTATATGCAATTACGACATTTGCCTTAATGGCGACGCTGTTATTGCAAGGCACTATTAAGGGTAATTTAAAACCTGAATATTTTGCATACGCTTTAATCGTGTCTTTAGCCTTTTGTACGTGGGGGATTATTGATCGAAAGTTTCGACAGATCAGTGCTGAGCGCCAAAAGAATTTTTAATATAAGAAATGGATGAGTAATCATCCATTTTTCTAACTGGTAAATTTTAAGATTGTTCCTAATAGTAATACTGCTGTAGCACCTAATTCGACCATTATTAAACTCAACATTAAAAATGTCATACACCATCTTGGAATCGACCACTGCCCCAACTTATGCGGTTGCTTAAACTGATTCGTTGTATCTTTTAACATTCCATGAATGATATAAGTCAGGATAGACATCGCAAAGAAGAACAGGTTTGCAACTACACAGGCTAAAGTCCACATATCAGGCAAAATAGTAAAATAGCTCAATGCGGCCAGAATTAAACTGGCTGCTGCGTAAAGCAGACTACTTCGATGAGCTATATCTACATAGTAATGTGCCCGTGCAAGTTCCGTTTTTCTAATTTGGTAATATTTCCATACCCCTGTCAGCATTCCGACCCAAAGAAAAATTCCACTAAATATAATCAACAATTCAGTCGCTTGAGTTAAAGCAAACATCCGTTATCCTGCAAACCAGCTTCCTATTAGGCTTCTATATTACATAATAATTGACTTTTAAGTCATTTTTTACACGAGTTTCTTTTTGGAACTTGTGTAAAGTAGAAATGTAGCAATAAAAGAGTATTCCACTCATGAATAGCCCTGAATCATTTTGGATCAGTTGTAAAGATGGTTATCAACTTGCAGCTCAATTTTATCCTGCAAACAATAATAAACAGCAATACCCTATTCTCATTTGTCCTGCGACAGGTATTACCAAAACCTTTTACCACGCTTTTGCAGAGTGGTTGAGCCAGCAAGGCTATGATGTTCTAAGTTTTGACTTTCGTGGTATTGGTCAATCCCTGCATGGGCCGCTTAAAGATTCGACAGCCAGTATTAATGATTGGGGATTACTCGATATTCCAGCCGCAATTGATGCTTTACTGAATCGAACCCAGACAGAAAAAGTCATTATTATTGGGCATAGTGCTGGTGGTCAGCTTCTTGGGGTGAATCCCAACTATAGTAAAGTTGCAAAAGTTCTGGCAATTGCGGGTTCAACAGGACATGTGAAGGGATTAAAGGGCAAAACCAAGCTGCTTGCCCCTGTGATGTTTAATGTTATTTTCCCTATTTCCAGCTTTTTCAAGGGCTATGGCGCAACCCAGTTTATTGGTATGGGGGAAAACTTGCCAAAAAATGTGGCAAGACAATGGGCAGAATTCTGTAGCAAACCAGGCTATGTGATGAATGCGATTGGGAAAAGTATTTTTGATGACTACCATCAGGAAATTCAGTGCCCTATTACTTCTTTTTGGGCTTCAGATGATGAAATTGCGACACAGGCAAATGTTGAAGATTTACTGCGCCTTTACCCCAATGCAAAAACCAGATTTATCGAACTCAACCCTAAACAACATGGCTATAAACAGATTGGACATATGTTGATGTTTAAAAAATCTCATCAGAAACTCTGGCCAATTTTAGAAGATGAATTGAAAAACTTGAATTAACAACACACTTCATCTCAACAATATATACGCTTTTACGCATTTAAACCTGTAATCCTGTTTAGATGCGTCTTTTTCTATTTCACATAAAATTTCTAGGACTTACGCATTGACAGATTCAAAAAAGTATTAAAATGCTTTATAAAGTAT
>CAZKJI010000189.1:0-3942 GCA_964553005.1 uncultured Acinetobacter sp.
TTTTTATTGGTAGAATGATTTAATTCGATCAGTTTGATCTGTAATATAAAAATTTGCATTCATGGGCGATCACCTTAAAATGCAGCTATCTCTTCGCTATTTTGCATACTCATGATTCAATTTGACCAAGTTTCATTACGCCGTGGTGGGCGAGTTCTATTTCAAAAAGCATCGATGCAGCTTCATCCTGGCTGGAAAATTGGTCTTACTGGCGTGAATGGCGCAGGCAAATCAACACTATTTGCTGCTTTCTTAGGTGACTTGGTTGCAGATGAAGGGAATCTAACTCGTCCAGCAGTTTGGACTGTGGCACACATGGCTCAGGAAATTAAAGCCTTAGAAATGCCAGCAATTGATTTTGTTTTGTCTGGTGACGAAGAATATTGGGACATTCAAGAAAAATTAGCGCATCCAGATCAACTGAGTAATGATGATTTAGCCAAATTACATGGTCGATTTGATGAAATTCATGGTTATGCAGCACCTGCTAAAGCAGCCCAATTAATGGCAGGTTTAGGATTTCTTGACCATCAAATCCGTTTAAATGTCGCAAGCTTCTCTGGTGGTTGGCGGATGCGTTTAAACTTAGCACGCACCTTAATGAGTCGTTCAGACTTACTGTTATTAGATGAACCAACGAACCATTTAGACTTAGACGCCATCTTATGGCTAGAAGATTGGCTTAAAGCCTATGAAGGAACACTGGTGCTGATTTCGCATGACCGTGATTTTCTCGATGCAATTACGGATCATATTCTTCATATTGAAAATCAAGAGTTAACCTTATATACAGGCAACTACTCTACCTTTGAAACGACACGTAGCGAGCGCTTAGCACAACAACAACAGGCTTTTGAAAAGCAACAAGAAACACGCGCCCATCTGCAAAAATTTATTGATCGCTTTAAAGCCAAAGCAACTAAGGCTCGCCAAGCGCAAAGCCGTATCAAACAGTTGGAACGCATGCAACAACTTGCGCCTGCCCATGTCGATACACCATTTACCTTTAGCTTCCGTGAACCCACCAAAATGAGTTCACCCTTGCTGAGTTTAGATGCGGCAACAATTGGTTATGGCGATAAAATCATTGCCGAAAAAATTCGTCTGCAAATTACTCCAAGTTCTCGTATTGGTTTACTAGGGATGAACGGCGCGGGTAAATCAACGCTGATCAAAACTTTGGTGGGTGATTTACCATTACTTGCTGGCGAACGTAAAGCCTCAGAATTACTCAATATTGGATATTTTGCTCAGCACCAGATGGATGCTTTAGATGCCAATGCCAGTCCAATGCTGCAATTGGCTCGTATTGCTGATAAAAAGATCAGTGAAGCCGCATTGCGTGCTTTTTTAGGTGGATTTGGCTTTAGTGGCGAACGTATGGATACGCCGTGTGAAAGCTTTTCAGGTGGCGAACGTGCTCGCTTAGCTTTGGCGCTGATCGTATGGCAGCGCCCAAATGTTTTAATTCTAGATGAACCGACCAACCATTTAGACTTAGATATGCGCCATGCTTTAAGTATGGCTCTACAAGACTTCGATGGTGCCGTGGTCCTAGTTTCACATGAACGTCAACTGATCGCCAGTGTCTGTGATGATCTACTTTTAGTACATGCAGGAAAATGTACGGAGTTTGAGGGTGATTTACAAGACTATGCCAAGTGGTTACGTGAAGCGCGCCAACAGCTCATTAATTCACAGAATGCAGTACAGCAACAAACGGTAGCATCTCAAAATACAGCAGCTAAAGTTGATAAAGAAGCGCAACGTAAAGAAGCGGCTCGTCGTCGTGAAATAACTCGTCCTATTCGAAAAAATATTGAGAAAGCTGAAACTCAAATTGAAAAGATTCAGCCACGCTTAGCTGCAATTGAAAATGCATTAGCAGACAGCACTCTGTATGAAGCTCATCGTAAAGATGATTTAATCAAGCTAATGAATGAACAAACTGAGCTAAAATCTAAGCTGGAACAGTACGAAGAACAACTGTTAGAGTTGATGATGGAGCTTGAAGAGTTAGAAAGTTCTTTTGAAGTTTAAAATAAATGCCTAATTCTCTTTTTGGGAATTAGGCTTTTTCTAATCATAGAAGAATAAATAACGACATTACGATTTGCTTAGAGACTAAAAAATAATAAGAATACCGATAAAAGTGTCATGATTCTGCCAATCATTTCAGATCAGGTCTAAATTAGAATTTTCTCATAAAATTGAGCTTTAGGTTCAGGCTAGATATACTCAACCTTATCATTTTAAAGTTATTACTTTTAAATGCACATCGAGAACTAAGTTCATTTTATATTTTTGTACTTCAATTTGGTGAGTACTCGATTTTGGATCATACAAACTGAATGAATTCTTTAGATTTTATTTTTAACTTTGAACATATTCTTCCCATTTTAATTCAAGAATATGGCTTATGGATTTATGCGATCCTATTTTTGATTATCTTTTCAGAAACCGCCTTTGTGTTTATGTTCTTTTTACCAGGCGATAGTCTTTTACTCACCGTAGGCGCTTTATGTTCAGTTATTGAATTTATGCATTTGGGTTATATGATTAGCTTACTTTTTATAGCCGCAGCTTTAGGCTACATGGTGAATTATCACATTGGTCGTCATTTTGGTGACCGAATTTTTAATATGGAATCTCGATTTATCAAACAAGAATATCTAAAGAAAACTAATACATTTTTCTTAAAACATGGCGGGAAAACTATTCTATTGGCTCGTTTTATCCCATTTGCACGTTCTTTTGCGCCTTTAGCCGCTGGTTCTAGTGCTATGAATTATACCCATTTCGTAATTTATAATATCTTAGGCGCGCTATTATGGATTAGTGTGCTGGTTACTGCTGGTTATTTATTTGGACATGCACTCATTCAAGTCAGCGATTTAGTTGAAACCTAATCAACGGAATGTTCCACGTGAAACCTTCATATAAGAAAAAGGCGATGCATCAAGCATCGCCTTTTTCTTATATACGAGAGAAATAATACAAACTAAATCTCCCATCAATTTAATTAAGCATCAATATCCGCATTCAGTGCATTTTCTTCGATGAAGGCACGACGTGGTTCTACATCATCACCCATCAAACAAGAGAACATACGATCTGCTTCAATTGCATCATCAATGGTCACTTGCAACATATTTCGATTTTCAGGATCCATCGTCGTTTCCCAAAGCTGCTCAGCATTCATCTCACCCAAACCTTTATAGCGTTGGATCATCATGCCACGGCGCGAGTCTTGTAAAATATGTTGCCATACTTGATGGAAATTACTTACCTGAATACGACGCTCGCCTTTTTGCAGATAAGCTCCTTCTTCAAGTAACTTAAACCAGCTCTTCGAATTCTTCAATAAACGCGCATATTCAGCAGAATTTAACAGACCAGCATCGAGTAAATACGAATGCGGTAAGTTATGTACATAGACAGTGACACGTGGCCAATAATGTGCTGATTTCTCACCTTGTGCATTTTCACGTTCAAACGTTTCTAATGTAATCTCAGGACGTAAGCTTGGTTGTAACTTTTCAATTGCAACACGTAATTGCTCAGCCCATGATTCAACATAGTCACGTTCATGATTGTGATCTGTTTTAAATGCATCCAGCTCAAGTAAACCATCCAATAAACTTGCAGGATAGCGTTGAGTGAGGCGTTGTAAGCTCTTCTGTGACACCTGATAATCCGCAATCACACTCGCTAATGCTGCACCATTAATCGCTGGTGCTTCAGCGCTGACATGTAATGCAAGTTCATCAATCGCATTAGAAATTAGGTAGGTTTCAAGTGCATCATTATCTTTGATGTACTGTTCTTGCTTACCTTTCTTCAACTTATACAATGGTGGCTGTGCAATATAAATATATCCACGCTCAACCAATTCTGGCATTTGACGGAAGAAGAAGGTCAATAACAAGGTACGAATATGTG
>CAZKJI010000190.1:0-3934 GCA_964553005.1 uncultured Acinetobacter sp.
CCTCAAATAATTAAGGTTCGGTTACTAGGTCTGTAAAACAAACCCATTGCAGAATAGTGTTTAACTATCACTGATTTTTGTTGCTTAATACAGATTCTAACAGTGGTTACTTTTTTGGTTACTACAATGTGGAATACCACAATAATATTTATAAAAAACATATATATAAATATTTATGTGATGCGTAATATACGCATCACATGAAAGCCCTTATTTTTGATATAATTAAGATAATGGGGATCATTATGCTGGTTTATAAAAATTTATGAGTCTTACGGAAACACAAGTACGAAAGTCATATCCAAAAGAAAAAATTTACTTTTTAGCTGATGATGATGGTTTAAGCTTAAAAGTCGATCCTAATGGAAAAAAGTCTTGGAGTTATCGATATTCAGTTGCAGAAACGGGTAAAAGACCACGAGTCACTCTAGGTACATATCCTGAGATGAATCTCAAAGAGGCTAGAGTGGCCAGAGACTCCTATAAGGCAACTAAATTTTCTACACAAAATTTAGTTCAGGAGAAAATTCAAACTTTTAAAGTTGTTTGTGAAGAATGGTTAGAGTTTAAAACAAATAATTCATTTAAAGATCAACCACGTGGTGGTGTAATCCAATTGGCGAATGCATGTTTAATAAATGATATTTATCCCGTTATTGGTGATATAGATTTTAGCAAAATTAAAAGAACTGATTTAGTTAAGGTAATTAAGCAGATTGAAAATAGGGGAGTTAAGGAACCTGTAAAAAAAGCGTATAGCTATTTAAATCAAATCTATGATTTTGCAGTTGCAATGGGATACTGTGATTATAATCAAGCTTATGGTCTCAATAAAATATTATTGAAAGGGAAATTAAAGAAAAATTATCCCTATTTAAAAGATGAAGAAATTTCTAATTTTATTCTTAGAATAACTCAACTAAATACAGATCCGATTATAAAAAAAGCAATCCTATTTAAATTATATACTGGAGTCAGGGGGGCAGAGTTATTGTCTGCAGAACCTCATCATTTTGATTTTGACAACAAAATTTGGAAAATACCTGCTTTACATATCAAGCAATATCGTCGAAAAGTGATAGCAGGTTATGATATTCCAGATTTTTTAGTCCCGTTATCATCGCAAGCGGTGAGCATTGTTAGATCTGCACTAGAGTGGTCACAAGGCGATCGTTATGTTTTTGCCAGCCCAAAAATTAAAGATAAGCCATTGCATTTTAACACAATAAATTCAGCCATTCGTAAGATGGGATACAAAACAAATGAGCTATCCTCACACGGTTTAAGATCAACATTCAGTACTATTTTAAATGATTCTGGCTTATTTCAAGATAGTTGGATTGAGGCTCAGCTTTCACATGTAGATAAGAATAAAACACGTGCTAGTTATAACCATGCAGATTATATTCAACAAAGAGCTGATATGATGCAGTGGTGGGGTGACTATTTAGAAAATAAATCAAAATCTAGTTTATAGGTAATTTAAATTAAACTATTTTGATTTAATAATAAATTTTAAACCAAATGCATTTAACAACTTATTTATAGAATCTAATGTTGGATTACTATCAGGTTGCTCCATTTTCTGTAAAGTCTGTGGTGCTATTTTAGTAATTTTACTCATTTCATTTAATGTTAAATGTAGTTCTTTTCTAATGTATGATGCAATCTGGTAAATTTGCCACTCAGGATTGTTATTTATATTTTCTAAGACTTGTAAGCGTTTATTCATTTGCTCGATTGCCGTCATAGGCTTATAACGTTTATCCATTAGAAAGCTCCTGAATCTGTTGGCATATATTTAATATACGATGATGACTATTTTGTAGAATCTCATCATCTATATTTATTTTTTTCATTTCATCGAGCAAATTTTCATACAGTGGCAATTGTTGAATCATTGTATGTTTAATTTCAGTTGAATCTATTCCTGTACATTCTTCTATTTGCGTTATGACAGATCCCCATATAGGCATTCCTCCATGGTCATCTTTTTCCCAACGTGTAGTACGTGCAATTCCGTCAGGATGAAGCCACATTGGTGCAAAATCGAAGAGGGGTGTTAATTGAATTGTGCCGTCATTTAAACGTTGAATTGCGGTATTACGGGTATGATTATCTTTATTTCCTAATGCAACATTAGCGATATCTCGTTTCAAATATTCAAAAATTTCAGCTTTTGGTGATGAGCAACATTCCATGATCAATGTACAAATTTGATTATGTGTCATTTTAACGCCGAAGCCAGCTTTACCACTTAAAGAGGCTAGGCTTTCTTGTGCAACTCTTTCGACTTTACCATTGATAATTTGGCGATCAAAACGTGGAATAAATAGCGTTCTCTGGTGAAGTTCCAAGTCGTTGAACACTCTTAGACCTAAATACCGAGCTATTTTCATGTAAATTGCTTCATGTAACAGTATTTTTTCCAGTTTTTGATCATTTCCACGACTAAATTTAACTAGCCAATGCTTTGCTGCTAGTTCATCTGGAAGACTGTGATCTAAATAAAACAGACCATCATATCCTTGTGTTAGTAATAGTTTAGGCCATTCACCTTGAACACCTGAAGAACCAGCAACAAATAAGCCATATGATGCAAGTGACTCAATGAAATCTTCTTTCCTTTCAATTATTTCGCTTAGGCTAAATCCACGAGGTTTCACTGTCGGAAAATGATCTTGAAGCCAGTCATAAGCTTCTTTAATTCGTAGATTACCAATAGGATTACCTGCCCCAGATTTCAGTAGGGGCCAATCAGCTTGTTCTTCTGCATTAATTGAAAAACCCAGCTGATTTAAAAGCTCCTTTCGCCCATAACCTTGAGGTAGCAAGTCCATGAGAAATGCTGGCCATTGGTTTTCTAAGTTGTTTTGTACATTGACTGGAAATTGGAATGATAGAGCATGACCATCCCTTAAATCCATATGTTCAATAGCATATTCAAATAAGTATGACGTTCGTGTAGATGCTCTCCAGCCCTGCTCTTGATTAGCAATTAATTCAACGATAGCGCAATCTTGCCATTCGTTATTTTGAAAAATTTGAAGTGTGCAATATTGATTCATATATGTATTAAAATAAAATATTAGTTTCTATTTTGGCTATATTTATTTATTATAGTAGATATATATTAAATTTCCTACTCTGATTTAGAATCATTTAATTTGCACTATAAGCAATCATTTTAAACGTCATAACTTGTCGTATTGCTAAATTACTAACTTCTTTATGCAATTTTTTTGATTAAATATTCAAAAGGAGAAATTGACATCCTCCCAGACCTAAAGGAGATTCCTACTGCTAGACGCTCATGCCCGAGCGCAAGAATATTCAGTGCGGAATTTACATCCCGATCATGGAGCGTACCGCACTCCACACACTGCCATTCTCTTATTCCAAGTCCTGCTCTACCTTGTATCTTAGTTTGTATAGTGATTAGCTATCACTATATGAAAATTGTAGAGCTTGTGTTCTACCTAAAACTTCTAAGTTTGTCCGAAAGAGTAAGTCTACAATTTTCCCCTAATTACTCCTTTCAACTCTGAACGGTAACTAAGCACTTTGATGCTGTATTCACAAGGTTAGATCGTGATTAGTGAGTAATTAAAACACTATATGGATTGTAGAGGTACACATGATTACATTGGGTATTGATGTCAGTAAAGCCAAAATTGATTGTTGTATTTTTCCTTCTGGTCTAACTGGAAAGAGAAAAACCAAAAGGTTTGATAATGCACAATCTGGTTTTGTTAAACTCGTAAAGTGGTTAACCGAACTAGATGTTAATTTATCAGACACTCGGGCTGTAATGGAAGCTACATCGGTATATCATGAGAATCTAGCTCAATTTTTATATGATAGGACTTACGCACTATTATTTATAGATTCTCTGTGGTAGCAGATGATTTTTATCGAGAATAAAGTCATCAAT
>CAZKJI010000191.1:0-3901 GCA_964553005.1 uncultured Acinetobacter sp.
GTAGCTAATACTATCTTTTGTTTTGGAGTTTTTTTTATCTTGTATGATTGATACTCTGGAGCATCATCTACACGGTTTTTTGTTCACAGTTTTGAAAGAGCACTTTTGAACCGTACTGGGTTTGTCAGAGACTTTTTTATTTAAGTTAGGTCACCTGACCTAACGTGTTAATCTTATCATAGTACATTGCTTCAAACTCAAAAGGCGAAACATAACCCTCACCTGGCCCTTCAAAGAAAGTAACATCATAGGCAGGGGAAAGTTTCCATTGCCCATTTTGGGACATCAGAAATGAAAAGTTTTTGCAATGATCATCTCGATTATTGAAGACTACATTGAAAACAGCTCGCTTGAATGCAATTGCTTTTTCGCGAACATCATTGGTGCAAAAGTGTGCAGCGCGAAGAAAGTTACTGTAGTCTAAACTTCCAGTCGATGTAAAATCAGCTCCAGTAAAGGCAGCTAAACTTTGCATTGGGATGCGTATGCTATGTTGTCGATAAAATCTCTTTGATGCAAATGCGGTTAATCCATTCGGAAGAGTAAAATATTGAGTGTCAGGGGTATCAATATGACAATAACGCAAGCATTCTGCATAAACAGCTTCAATTGCACAAACTTCAGGATGCTCTTGCTGAGCGGGAAATTTGATCAGCCAAGCTTCATGTTGATGTGAGCTAACTGTTGAGAATTCGTTGGTGACAGGATCACGATAGACGAGTGCTTTTGGCCTTGCACCTTGTGGCGATCCACCCATAATTAATAAATGCTGTAAAAATTCTGCACCTTCTCCTTTGAGAACTTCCTGAACTTCTTGAGCGAGTTTAATCAGTGGAATATTTTCAGTTAATGCTAACTCAGGTGCTGAAGGTTCAAAGGATAATGCCCCCATTGCATGTGTACTGATAGACATGAGTCGTTCTAATGGCCCAATCCGTGCTGGATTGAGTCCATTTTTTTTAAATAAGCGATCCATAAGAAGCATGCCCCAACCATCGGGCAAGGCATCATATATAGGACCTGGCAATCCCATTTGATGTGTAGGAAAGTTCGTTCTTAATGAGTCACCTTTTAATGGAAGTAGGTAAGAGGAAAGTTCTAAACCTTTACTGATCGCTTCTGCACTGTATTCAAAGGCGATTAATGGCCGACCTGTGATTGCGGTTGACGAGACCAGTGTACCCCAAAGCCAATATTCACCCCATCCATTGTAGTAAACATTAAGTTTTTTGAGCATGGACTTATTTCCTTTTGATACGTTGGCGAGCCGTATTGCTCTCATAGCGGAGAATGTCATTTACACTGTTTAAATGAGGTTTGAAGAGTTCCTCTAATTCTTTTAATCGGCCCAATACCATGGCAACGCGTACTAAATTTTCAAATGAAACATTTCGACCAGCTTCCAGATTAGATACTGTATTCACACTAATACCAGCACGTGTAGCGACGTCTGCCTGAGTCATTTCCAGATAAAGTCGTTCTTTGCGAAGCCTTTCACATAATAACGTGACAACCTCTTCAGGTTTTTTGAAGTTTAAATCCATAATATTGGGTCTTATGTCTATATATATGTATTAAACCACAAAATAATGGAGTTATTAACTGTGCTCGTTGATCGGTAATGAGGTGCTTTATGGGCTGATTAGATCCTATTAGATTAAAGAATAACCCCCAATTTTTGGTCACTAATTTATTGTGATAATCAACAATAGTAACCAACATGCATATGCTTAATCTAAGGATATTTTACTGACTGGTATAATTTTATGATGAGAGAGGTGTTGCCTGAGGCTACGGTTTCTGTTTGGCCTTTTGACGTAAGACGTACAAATATAAGCTTTCTACTTTTTCACGTGCCCATGGTGTGGTACGCAAGAATCGTAATGATGATTTAACACTTGGGTCTATGCAAAAACATCTAATTTCAATTTTGCGACTTAAGCCTTCAAAGCCACCGTAGTAATCCAATAATTCATCCAAAATGTCAGCAAGTTTTTTGCCGTGTAAAGGGTCATTGGAGGTGTTCATAATAGATCAATCGTATTTTGGGTGGCTATTATTATAACCTGGGCTAGTTGGAAAAACTCGCTTTGAGTATTTGTGATAATCATAAAGGGAAAGCCTGAGTGATTGGTTGCTTAGCCTGCACATTACTTTGAGAGAATTGAAAATTCATTAGAATATTTCACGAAAAGTCATATTTAATCTTCCATGTTTAATTTTTGTCTGTTTAGGTACGCTATGTTGCCAAAAATGTTGTATTTCACCCTGCATAATTAAAAGGTCACCATGACCTAAATTAATTTCAATTTTATCGGCATGGTCATCATTACGTCTGAGTAAAAAGCGACGAGCTTCTCCGAAGTTTAATGAGGCGATAGTGGGGTTTTTACCTAACTCAGGTTCAGCATCGGTATGCCATGAAATATGATCTTGTCCACTTCGATACCAATTCAGTAAAACACTGTTAAAAGGAGTATCGTTGATTGTAGAAAGTTGCTCTCTCATCCAAAGCAATGCCGCATTCCAAGGATGAGGGTGAAGTAAGATCCCTGAATATTTGTAGCTCTTCCCTGTATCACCATACCAAGCTGATACACGTGGTAATTCATGTTTTTTACCGTAGAGTTTTACAGTATCTTGTTGCCAAGCAATATTTGTCCATTTAAGTTCATTAATATTATCAACATCATGCCAATTCGTATTTTCCCAATCGTAATGATCATTTTCAAAGAATACAGCCAAAGTGCGATCAGCTATTTTTTTCTCAATGAATTTGGGTATATAAATTAAGCTACCATAAGGGATTTTAATTTCAAAACCCCTACCACAAGCTGTAGGTTGACTTGCATATTGTTTGGTGCCAAAACAAGTTGTCTCTGATGCGAAAAGATCTTCTATCATGATTAGATTCCTATTTTATAGTTTCGCAGCATAGACACGAACAGGTGCTTTACGCATGGAAGTCTTTTGTGATGTATAGCGATATTCTTCAACTTCAATTGTGCCAGTTGTATTTAAATAAATCGTATTCGGGCGGGTCAATTCATGTAAAGCATCAAAGCCACGGTTGCCTGAAGAAAAATCAGGGCTGACGGCAAATATAAAATTTTCATTGGGCTGCATTTTAATGAGTTGTGTGAGCTTTGATAAGCTAAATATGCCAGCGCTATACATATCTAGAATGTTATTAAACAAATGAAAGCATGGATATTGGTTAATATTTGATGCTAGGTAGTCAGGCTCTAATTCATCAAATGTACAGGCTAAAGCGATCACTTCTATATTTATTTCTGCTGCTTTAGCTTTTTTTTCAATCCAATAAATAGCACGTTTTAAAGCATGAGCAGAGGGTTCAATCAGGACCAATTTCAAACATTTAATTTGAAGTTTTGACTCAATTAGATGATCTATAAAAGCTAGAGAGGCAATGCCTTGTCCACAGCCATAGTCAATTACACAGGCTTCAATTGGCTGTGTAATTTTAAAATGTGGCATCACTTGGACATAGTCAATGATCGTTCGCATTCGTTGATAATGGGCTAAGCCATACAGTGCCATATATGAAGTGAGATCATCAAATTGCTGAAGTGGATTTTTAGCACGAGCAGTACGATTGCAAAAATCTGGATAGTTAAAATTTGCTTGTAAATAATGTTTGAAAAACTCAATATTACCTTGGCAAATGTCTTTAAAGTCGGTTGAGTCAATAGAGCTTAAAAACTGCTCTTCTAGTTTATCTTTGTATTGTAATAATGCGTTCATGAATCATCCAAATATATAAAACTTGGATGTACTTTATGATGGAATATTCTTTTATATGTTTTTCACAAGCTTACGATCACTTTTGATATAAGTGCTTTATTCAAGCCTAAAATTTTGATTTGTCTGTAAAAAAATT
>CAZKJI010000192.1:0-3846 GCA_964553005.1 uncultured Acinetobacter sp.
TCTGCCTGAATAAAGTTGAGTGTGATGGCCTGCTCAAAAAAACCACACCAGACATGACACATCCGTGTGTGTGAGGCATCAAAAAACTGTTGGGTGAGGGGGCTTTGTTCAGCCGCGAGTTCAAACAGCACCCGATCCAGCTTCATCGCTTCAGGCAGGTAAATAATGCTTAAGGCACGCTGACACATTAAATATAGTGCCTGCCTAAAGTCGGACTCAGGTGTGAGTTCAAACTGTTTCGCCCGAATCGATTCTTCACAGCTTTCCTCGATCGCACAGATAAACAGGTTAGCCTTGTCCTGAAAATGGTTGTACACCGTGAGTTTAGTCACGCCTGCTTCTTTGGCAATCTGATTCATATTGGTGGCGTGGTAACCCATTTTTAAAAAAATAGATTTTGCAGCCTGTAAGATTTTGGCTCTTTTTTCTAAATCTTTAGGGCGACCACTGTGAATTTGCACGTTAGCTGTCTCATTTAATTCAATTCAAAATCAAAATGCTAGATTTAATTTTTAATTAGTGTACTCATGAGTATATTAATTAAAAAATAAACAATCTATCATAATGTTCATATTGTGCCTTAAAAAATCAATTTGAATAAGAGCGAAACAGAGATGAATCTGCTAAATCATGTAATTGTGGGGTTGCTCGTACTCAGCAGTGTCACTTTAACGGCATGTCAAAAAGAGGTTCCCAAGACAGAGGAAATTCCTTATGTCATGGTGACGCAGCCGAATACGAATCATATCGATCAAAAAAGTTATGCAGGTGATGTTCAAGCCAAGCAACAAACCGCATTGGCATTTCGTGTTGGGGGGCAAATTACCGAACGTTATGTTGATGTGGGTGATCGGGTCAAAGTCGGACAGGTTTTGGCTAAACTAGATGTCAAAGACGCACAATTGCAAATGAACGCTGCCAAAGCGCAATTGCAAAGTGCTGAAGCAGCAGCAAAAATTGCGGCTCAAGAATATCAGCGTTATCAACAGTTATTACCTGTCAATGCAGTGAGTCGCTCACAATTTGATGCGGTGAAAAATCAGTATGAATCTGCTCAAGCAGGGTTACAGCAAGCGCGTTCTAATTATGAAGTGTCTTCAAATCAAACCGGTTATAACCAACTTATTTCGAATAAAAATGGCGTGATTACTCAACGTCAAATTGAAATTGGACAAGTAATTGCGGCAGGTCAACCTGCCTATCAACTCGCAATTGAAGGTGAGCGAGAAGTCGTGTTTGGCGTACCTGAGCAGGCCGTCAGTACCATTAAAGTCGGGCAACCTGCTTGGGTCACTTTGTGGTCTCAGCCAGAAGCACGTTTTGCGGCAAAAGTCCGTGAAGTGTCACCCGCTGCAGACCAATCGCGAACATTCACCGTGAAAGTTTCATTGCTTGAAGGGCAATCGAGTATCCAACTGGGGCAAAGCGCTCGGGTATTCTTTGTCGCAAATGAAAATAATGTATTGAGTGTGCCTCTATCCAGTGTCACTGCCAATAATCAACAAGCCTATGTCTGGGTCGTGAATAGTAATCAAACTTTACGTAAAGTTCCTGTGACGTTGGGTACTTATGGGCGTGACAGTGTGCCTATTCTGTCAGGTCTAAAAGCTTCAGATTGGGTTGTCGTTGGTGGTGTGCATCTATTACGTGACCAGCAAAAAATTCATCCTGTAGATCGTGATAATCGCGCAGTCACGGTTAAAACAGGAGGTTAAGCATGAAATTTAACCTTTCAGAATGGGCGCTTAAGAATAAGGGCATCATTCTCTACTTTATGCTGTTGCTGGGCATTGTCGGAGTGATGTCGTATTCCAAGCTGTCACAGAGTGAGGACCCACCCTTTACGTTCAAAGTGATGGTAGTACAGACCTATTGGCCAGGCGCAACCGCACAGGAAGTTGCAACGCTGGTGACAGATCGTATTGAAAAAGAACTGATGACCACAGGGCAATATGAAAATATTCGGGCATATTCACGGCCTGGGGAATCTATGGTCACGTTTATTGCTAAGGATTCCTATCGTTCTGAGCAGATTCCTGACGTTTGGTATAACGTGCGTAAAAAGGTCAATGACATTCGCCATCAATTGCCCAATGGCGTGCAAGGCCCATTTTTTAATGATGAGTTTGGCGATACCTTTGGCAATATCTATGTTTTGACGGGTAAAGATTTTGACTATGCGGTAATGAAAGAATATGCCGATCGTTTGCAACTACAACTGCAACGGGTCAAAGATGTCAGCAAGGTTAATTTGGTGGGTCTACAAGATCAGAAGATCTGGATCGAATTATCCAATACCAAAGCTGTTCAGCTCGGTGTCCCTGTCACAGCCATTCAGGAAGCGATTCAGAAGCAAAATGATATGGCAAGTGCAGGTTTCTTTGAAACAGGTACAGACCGTATTCAAATCAGAGTTAGCGGACACTTACATAGTGTCGATGACCTGAAAAAAATGCCGTTGTTGGTGGGCGATAAAACCATTCAATTGGGTGATGTTGCTGAGGTCTATCGCGGCTTTAGTGAACCTGCTCAACCACGTATGCGTTTTATGGGTGAGAATGGGATTGGCATTGCGGTGTCCATGCGTAAAGGTGGGGACATCATTGCATTGGGCAAAAATTTAGAAACCGAATTTAACAGTCTACAAAAAAGCTTACCTTTGGGCATGAAACTGCAAAAAGTTTCAGACCAACCTGTTGCAGTACAACGTAGTATTCAAGAGTTCTTAAAAGTTTTAGCTGAAGCGGTCATTATCGTTTTATTGGTCAGTTTCTTCTCACTCGGTTTTCGTACAGGGCTTGTTGTTGCATTGTCGATTCCATTGGTTTTAGCAATGACCTTTGCTGGGATGAGTTTATTTGATGTCGGCTTACATAAGATCTCATTAGGCGCATTGATTCTTGCGCTGGGTTTGTTGGTCGATGATGCCATTATCGCCGTGGAAATGATGGCGATTAAAATGGAACAGGGTTACAGCCGATTAAAAGCGGCAGGTTTTGCATGGCAAACCACCGCTTTTCCAATGCTCACAGGTACATTGATTACCGCAGCAGGTTTCTTGCCAATTGCCACGGCACAATCTGGAACAGGTGAATACACACGTTCTATTTTCCAAGTCGTGACGATTGCATTGATCGTTTCATGGATTGCTGCTGTTTTATTTGTTCCTTATTTAGGTGAAAAATTATTACCTGATTTCACCAAACAGAATCAACAAGCGGCATGGTATTTACGTTTATGGGCAAGGTTACGCAAGCAACCTGCACCAGTGGTTGAGTCGCATGGTCAGCATCATGATCCTTACCAATCCAAGTTCTATCAATCCTTCAGGCATATTGTCGAAATCTGTATTACCTATCGTAAAACGGTGATTGCTATTACGGTCGGTATCTTTGTATTGTCTGTTGCGATGTTTAAGTTGGTACCACAACAATTCTTCCCACCATCGAATCGTGCAGAAATTCTGGTGGACTTAAAACTGGAGGAGGGGGCTTCACTAACGGCGACAGAACAAGCAGTACATAAGGTAGAACAATTCCTATCCAAACAAAAAGGGATTGATAATTATGTCGCTTATGTTGGAACAGGTTCACCACGTTTTTACTTACCTTTAGACCAACAACTTCCACAGGCCAGTTTTGCCCAGTTTGTGGTGCTGGCATCATCTTTAGATGATCGTGATGAAATCCGTCGCTCTTTAGACAAGCAGATTAAGCAATTATTGCCACAGGTTCGTACTCGTGTGTCCTTGCTGGAAAATGGTCCGCCTGTGGGTTATCCATTGCAGTATCGGGTCTCAGGTGAAGATCTGGCAACGGTTCGGGCAGAGGCACAAAAAGTGGCTAA
>CAZKJI010000193.1:0-3824 GCA_964553005.1 uncultured Acinetobacter sp.
TCGCGACCTGCCAATACGCCATCAACGGTTTCATGAAGTAAGACAGAAATATGCGACATAAGAAATAAATCAATAGCTAAAAATGTAACTGCACATTATTACCTTGTTTTATGCCAGTACCAAACGACTTTTTGTAGAGAATTCTTAACTTTCTATAGATAAAACCGTTTTCTTCATCTTTTTGGCAAAGAAAAAAGCAAATACATCCTGTGTATTTGCTTTTCACGTTTATTTACGCTGCTTTTGTTCTGAGTGTTTATTGCTTCTCTGTATAAATCTGGTCGAAGACCGCACCAGTTACAAAGTGGGTTTTCTGCGCCTTTGCCCATCCACCGAACACATCATTAATGCTAAACAACTTAATTTTTGGGAATTGTGCTGCATATTTTGCCGCAACCTGAGGATTACGGGGACGGAAATAATGTTTCGCCGCCAGCTCTTGTCCCAACGGTGAATAAAGGAAGTTTAAATAGCCACGCGCCAACTGGCGGTTTCCATTTTTATCCACGGTCTTATCAACGATTGCAACCGAGGGTTCTGCCAAAATTGAAATGGATGGATAAACAATGTCATATTTATCCTTACCTAACCCCTGAGTCGCCAATAAAGCCTCATTTTCCCAAGACAACAGCACATCACCAATGCCACGCTCAGCAAAGGTGGTGAGTGAACCACGCGCGCCAGAGTCCAGCACCTTGACATTTTGATACAGCTTTTTCACCAACTCGCGTGCCTTCTCATCATTTCCACCTGGCTGCTTCAATGCATAGCCCCAAGCAGATAAATAAATCCAGCGTGGTGCACCCCCTGTTTTCGGATTTGGGGTAATAATCTCTACCGCATCTTTGGTTAAATCATTCCAGTCACGAATATTTTTAGGATTGCCTTTACGCACCAGAAAAACCACGGTTGAAGTATACGGTGCAGAATTGTCCTTGAACTGTTTTTGCCAGTCCTTTCGGATCAGGCCTGCATTGGCAATTTCATCAATGTCATTTGCCAATGCGAGAGTCACCACATCTGCCTGCAAACCATCAACCACAGACCGCGCCTGCTTACCAGAGCCACCATGAGACTGCTTGAAGTCAACCTCCTGTCCTGTACGCTGTTTCCAGTATTGCCCAAATGCCTGATTATATTCCTGATAGAACTCGCGTGTTGGATCATAGGAAACATTCAGGAAAGTTGTTGCCGCCTGTGTCACTCCGCCCAGCCCCAATGCCAATACCGCAGTCGCAATTAATTTTTTCATTGACCGATTACTCGTTTTTCGCCCCATTGACGACCACTATATTTCGTTATAATTATTTTACAATCATATAGTTATATAAATAATTTGTTTGTTATGCAGTTTTAGAGATATCGTAAAACCGTCTACAATTAGCAGAAAAAAAGCTAAAATTAAGAAATTTTAATAAAATAAAGAATAATGACACTTCTTCACGCTTTCTACATATTTGCTTGCTAAATTTAACTTTCACACAAAGTAGCCACACAGCTATAAATATTGGACCTAAAATTGATGGAATTTTATATTTTTTGTAAAAAATATGACTTGGTTTCAATTTTTTATTAAATATTTAGGTTTGAATTGTATCATTAAAGCAATAGTATATTCGCTTGGTTAGTCTTGTAGACTCAAAATCGGGTAGGGGGATGTTAGCAATGCGAGCATTAAAATTGAAAAAAACATTATGCTTAAGCCTATTTTTAGTATGTTCAGTCCAGATCGGACATACAGCTGCAATCAAAGAAAGCAGTAACATAAAAACGATTGATAAATCGACCTCATCTTCACTTATCGTCAAGGCGCTGGATCAGCAAAAACGCAACATCAGTATGATTCCAGCGACAGATGATGAATTGAAAATGCTGAACACCATCCGCACCACGCCAACACAGAATTTCTTTGCAACACAGAACCAGCGTTTTTCACGTTTTGTGCAGAGCCTGTTCCTGCAGCAAAATTCCTGATTTTTTAAATATGTAGTCCCCTTGCATGTTTAAATGAGCCTAGTCATGCCGTGACTGGGCTTTTTCGTTATAATAGTGCCAATTTTATTTAAAAAACCTCATTCCGCTATGAAAGTTCGTACTCGTATCGCCCCCTCTCCGACAGGCTTTCCGCATGTAGGCACTGCCTATATTGCCCTGTTCAACCTGTGTTTTGCCAAACAGCATGGGGGTGAGTTCATTCTCCGTATTGAGGATACTGACCAGCTTCGCTCAACACCTGAATCTGAAAAGATGATTCTGGATTCTTTACGCTGGCTGGGTCTGAACTGGTCGGAAGGTCCTGATGTTGGTGGGCCACATGCGCCTTACCGCCAGTCGGAACGGATGGAAATCTATAAGCAGTATGCTCTGGAATTGGTTGAAAAAGGCCATGCCTTCTACTGTTTTGCAACGGCGGAAGAACTTGACCAAATGCGAGCTGAACAGCAGGCGCGTGGTGAAACACCAAAATACGATGGTCGTGGGCTAAAATTGTCACAGCAAGAAGTGGAACAGCGCCTTGCTGCGGGTGAACCCCACGTGATTCGCATGAAAGTCCCTGAAGAGGGAGTATGCAAGATCAATGATCTGTTGCGTGGTGACGTGGAGATTCCGTGGGCGCAGGTGGACATGCAGGTACTGTTAAAAACCGATGGCTTGCCAACCTACCACCTTGCCAATGTGGTTGATGATCACCTGATGGAAATTACCCATGTATTGCGCGGTGAGGAATGGTTGCCTTCTGCACCAAAGCACCAGTTGCTGTATCAATATTTTGGCTGGGACATGCCAACCCTGTGCCACATGCCATTACTGCGTAACCCAGATAAATCAAAATTGTCTAAACGCAAAAATCCAACCTCAATTAACTATTATCGCGACATCGGCGTGTTACCAGAAGCCCTGCTCAACTATTTGGGCCGCATGGGCTGGTCAATGCCAGATGAGCGAGAGGTGTTCACCTTAGAGGAAATGGTGGAAAACTTTGATGTACAGCGTGTTTCACTGGGTGGTCCAATCTTTGATGTTGAAAAACTCAACTGGCTGAATGGTCAATGGATCAAGGCACTGACTCCTGGACAATTGCTGGACCGTTTACTGGCATGGAAAAATGACCGTCAAACGCTGGAAGATATTGCCGCCGCCATTCAACCACGGATTAACCTGTTGTCTGAAGCGGTAAACTGGGCAGGTTTCTATTTCAACCACATGCCTCAAATCAGCAAAGAACAGTTTGAAAGCAAGAAATTGACTGAAGAACAGGTTCGCCAAAGTCTACAGTTTGCCATTTGGCGTCTGGAAAGCCAGTTCACATGGAACAATGATACGGTCAGCCAGACACTGATGGACTTGGCAAACCAGATGGGAGTGAAGCTGCGTGACTTCATGCCTGCATTCTTTATTGCGATTGCAGGTTCAACCAGCTCTACGCCTGTCATGCAATCCATGGTGACCATTGGGCCTGACCTAAGCTTTGCCCGTCTACGCCATGCGCTTGAGATTGTTGGCTCTCCAAGCAAGAAGGAACTGAAAGTTTGGGAAAAGTTGAATGAAACACTGAAATTGCCGAAAAATGATGCAAACAGTGAAAATTAATTCAATCTAATCATTGACGTGTGATGGCAATCCCCATAAGATTGCTGTCACACATACTGGGGTCATAGCTCAGTTGGTAGAGCGCTACAATGGCATTGTAGAGGTCAGCGGTTCGATCCCGCTTGACTCCACCAAGTTTATTATGTGTATGTTTCATCTGCGCTATGCAGATAAATGATTGCCTCATCTGTCCCTATCGTCTAGAGGCCTAGGACATCGCCCTTTCACGGCGG
>CAZKJI010000194.1:0-3822 GCA_964553005.1 uncultured Acinetobacter sp.
GAAAATATTGAAGCACGTGATGCCATGAGCTATGCACAATACCTCGCAGGTATGGCATTCAACAATGCATCTCTAGGTTATGTCCATGCCATGGCTCACCAATTAGGCGGATTCTATAATCTTCCGCATGGTGTATGTAATGCGGTATTGCTCCCTCATGTATGCGAGTTCAATCTAATTTCTTGCCAAGATCGTTATGCAAAAATTGCTGAACTTATGGGTGTGAATACTGAAGGGCTTACAGAAACTGAAGCTGCTTACGCCGCAATTGATGCAATTCGTGAACTTTCATCGTCTATCGATATTCCATCAGGTTTAACTGAACTTGGTGTGAAAACTGAAGATCTTGCAATCATGGCTGAAAATGCTCAAAAAGATGCCTGTATGCTGACTAACCCTCGCAAAGCAACGCATGCCCAAGTTGTTGAAATTTTTAAAGCAGCATTGTAATCCACGCTTTTCCCGAGAAGTAAGCTGAATCTCTCCGACCGTTAGCTTACTTAATTTTAGGAATACCTCTCAAAAGGTATTCCCTTTTTTTATTTCATTGAGCTTATCAACATCCATAATCGAATCAAATTTCAGCGAACTTGTGAATCATTTTTTCTAAATTAACCCTGTCTTTGATAAGGTCAAACGCTGCTATATATTTAAAAGATATGAACTAAATTAAGCTAATCGTATTGTTTTTCAATTTGATTAAATGATATGCCTTTAGACAAATTTTTCTAATGCCAGCTAAATGACATCCCAAAAGATATCATCCATTGTTATTGAATATAAAACAAAATTTTATTTTTTAGATCCGCTATAGTTATGACATATCTCTGAATTTGCTCAGCGATTGATGAGCAGGATGATCTAAAGGTAACAATTCAATTAATCTTTCAACGGCATCAATTGCTTCAGGAAAATGAGCTACATGTTTCAGTAATACATCAATTTCTTTGGTTTTAAAAATCATATCGCTGAGACGTGATTCAAGACAATCTCGCCATGCGCATAGGAAAGGACTTTCTGTTTTTGATAAGAAGATACCCTTATACAATTGTAATGCTGAGGTGATATAACCCGAATCAAGTGCCTGTTCCACATATAAGAAATCAGCTTCTACATTTGCAAGTAAGCGATAAGGTCTTGAGCCTAGCATTCCGCCCAAAATATCACGTAACTGTGACATCTCAGCCTTTAACGTTCCAACACTGACTTTACGCTCACCATAAAGCGCTTGATGTAAATTTTCTAAATTTAAACCATTCGGACAGAGCGCTAAAATTGCCAAAATTTCAATTTGACGCGGCGTTAAAACCAAAGATTTATTATTAAACATCACTTGCGGTGAAGTAAAAGCACGGATATATAAACGCTGACGTTGCTGTTCAATCAGAGCGGTTTGAATAATAGATGCACAACGCTCAGCAGCCAATACACCGAGCGTATTGTGATTTTTCCAAGTTGTGGATAAATCCACGACACCTAACACTTGTTTGGAGTAGGGATCAATCACTGGCGCTGCATAACAAACCCAGTCATGCACGGATTCCATATAATGCTCATTTGAAAACACGCAACTAGATTGTTGAGTCTTTAAAGACAGCGCTAAGGCATTCGTCCCAACCTCTTCTTCTGCCCATTGACCGCCTGCAATAAAATGTACCTTTTCAGCGGCGCTTTGCATCTGCGTACTGGAAGCAGTCCAAATAATTGTACTCCCCACATCGCCAACCGCAATCACCATAGATGATTGTGCCGCAATATGACTGAGATCATTTGAACAAGCCTCTAATGCTAAATCTAAAGTCGTTTTTGCTTTCTTATGTTGTGCCAATAAAGGTGCAGCCAAGCGCTCTTTTGGAATAGCACAAGATGCTGAGCGTTGCCAAGAACTGGCAATACTTTGTCCTAACATTTCAGCACTTTGCGGCGACAAACTATTGTGTCGCTTAAGTTGATCAATTGATGTTCGTTGTTGTAATAGGTCTCGTTTTGTAAACATTTGTACATCCCTCACGTCTGAGCATGGTTTCCAACCTTTCTCCAACCTTCACCCTTATATCCTAGTCAAATAGCGTACAAAAGTACCTTATACCAAAGCTGTAGATGCTTAACAGATCAATTATAAGCAAAGGAATATATATATGCGTTACATCGATCCTAATCAACCTGATTCAAAGGTTCAATTCAAAGCTCAATACGAGAACTTTATTGGCGGTCAATGGGTAGCACCTATTAAAGGAGAATACTTCGATAATGTCTCTCCTGTCGATGGCAAAGTATTTACAAAAATACCGCGTTCGTCAGCTGAAGATATCGAACTCGCATTAGATGCAGCACACAAAGCCAAAGCTGAGTGGAATAAAAGCTCTCCGACAGTACGTTCAAATATTTTACTTAAAATCGCTGATAGACTAGAACAAAATCTAGAATATCTTGCCGTTGCAGAAACTTGGGATAATGGTAAGCCTGTTCGAGAAACACTTGCTGCCGATATTCCATTGGCAATTGACCACTTCCGCTATTTTGCTGGTTGTATCCGTGCACAGGAAGGCGGCATTTCAGAAATCGATGAAGATACAATTGCTTACCATTTCCACGAACCTTTAGGTGTCGTTGGACAAATTATTCCATGGAACTTCCCAATTCTCATGGCTGCATGGAAACTTGCTCCTGCACTAGCAGCAGGTAACTGTGTCGTATTAAAACCAGCAGAACAAACACCTGTAAGCATTCTACTTGTTTTAGAATTAATCCAAGATATTCTACCTGCTGGTGTATTAAACGTTGTGAATGGCTATGGTGTCGAAGTAGGCCGTCCACTTGCCACTAATCCTCGTATTGCCAAAATTGCATTTACAGGTTCAACCCAAGTTGGACAGTTGATCATGCAATATGCAACTGAGAATATTATTCCAGTCACTTTAGAACTTGGTGGAAAATCTCCAAATATCTTCTTTGAAGATGTTATGGATCAAGAAGATGATTTTCTTGATAAAGCACTTGAAGGCTTTGCAATGTTCGCACTCAATCAAGGCGAGATTTGTACTTGTCCCTCTCGCGCATTAGTTCAAGAAAGTATTGCGGATAAGTTCTTAGAAAAAGCCATTGAGCGTGTGAAACGTATCAAAGTTGGACATCCACTTGATACTGAAACAATGGTTGGTGCACAAGCTTCACAAGAACAACAGGAAAAAATCCTACGTTGTATTAACATGGGTCGAGAAGAAGGTGCTGAACTTCTTACGGGTGGTGGTGCTAGACAAGAAGTGGGTGAAGGTTTCTATATCGAACCAACTGTCTTCAAAGGACACAACGCGATGCAGATCTTCCAAGAAGAAATTTTTGGACCAGTTCTATCTGTAACAACGTTCAAAGATTTTGATGAAGCCATCAAAATCGCAAATGACACCATCTATGGTTTAGGTGCTGGGGTTTGGGCTCGTTCTGCACATACTTCATACCGTGCTGGTCGAGCAGTTGAAGCAGGCCGTGTCTGGACAAACTGTTATCACATCTATCCTGCCCATGCTGCATTTGGTGGTTATAAAAAATCAGGCGTTGGTCGTGAAAACCACAGAATGATGTTAGATCACTATCAACAAACCAAGAATTTATTGGTGAGTTATTCAACTAAACCTGCTGGATTCTTCTAAACACGGCATCCATGTCATTCTTTTTGAAAAGGGCGAATGTATATGACATTTGCCCTTTTTATTTATTCACTCGACCACGATCCACCTACGTTGCAATGATGTTTTCAAACTCATTGTAATTAGGCGGCACATAGAATTTTAGCAAGGCATCCTTTCTGATTTAATAAATTAA
>CAZKJI010000195.1:0-3796 GCA_964553005.1 uncultured Acinetobacter sp.
TTAAAAACGACTTCACCAGTCGTACTACCCGATGCACCGATAGACGTTCCTTTAAAGACCGTTCCATCTGCGAGGGCTAAAATGGCGGGGGTGCTCAAACCAAAGCTCCTGAACTAAAACCACAAAAATAGGGCTGTAAAAAAGCGAGTAGACATAAAAAAAGGCAGGCTGTCTTTAAAAACATGCCCCTCCTTCCAGTCTGCTCGCTTGTAACTTAACAGCGCATTATACGCATGAGGACATGAAAAGTCTATGTGTTTTGTCTATTAAAGTCAGGAATTGGTGTTTTTCTTTTATAAGTTTAAATGGACAGGTGTTTATTGCAAAATGAGTCATTCTGATAAAGATCTCATGAGATATTATGCAAATTGTCTAACAATTTTTTGAGGCTTTGAGTAGAAAGAGCATTATCTTATATTTAGCCGAAAAGAAACAATCAATGAGAGGGGAATGAACATGGCCGAGAATCAAACTACAACACCTGTAGCTGAAGATGTGAAAGAAGCTGTAGTAGCAAAAACTGCGAAAGCGAAAGAAGTTGTCGCAGAAAAAACGGCTGAAGTAAAAGAAGCTGTTGCTGAGAAAACTGCAAAAGCGAAAGAAGTCGTTGCTGAAAAAACCGCTGAAGTAAAAGAAGTGGTTGCAGAGCAAACAGCGAAAGCAAAAGAAGTGATTGCTGAAACTCAGGAACAAGCGAAAGAAGTGATTGCTGAAACTCAAGAAAAAATTGAAGCTGAAGCAAAAGAACTGAATGATGCTGTTCAAAATCAGTTTGCACAAATCAAGCAAGATATTTTACAGCGTATTGAAGTGATCAAGGCGCAGTTCAATTTGTCTCAAGACGATTTAGTTGAATTCAAAAATGCTTTGAAAGCTGAATTAAACACTTTAGTTGAAGACTTGAGCAAAGTCAGCAAAGAACTGAAAGATGACATTAGCCAGATTTCAGTAAAACACAAAGATACCTTGACCGAGAGCCTTAAGCGTACCAAAGAGCAGGCCGTTGAAGCCTGGAACAAGGTGCGTGCAAGCTAAGTAGTCGCTTGCCAATAAAAAAGCGAGAATTGATATTCTCGCTTTTTGTTTTTTAGACGTGATTAAAAAAGTTAAAACTGATGTAGCCAGTCCCGTTTGTTATGGAAATCGGCCTGAGGGCTGCTATGCTGCATTGCAAAGTAATGCATGCCTTGAGTGGTATTTAACACTGCAGTTAAGCCAAAATACAGGTCAGGCCACTTTAATTTGTTTCGCTGCATAAACTGGGACAAATCCAGACTGACATTCAAGCCATAGTGGGTACGCTGTAAATGGTTCAACTCAATATCATAGGCAGCCACGGGCGGCATATCCTCTGGGAAGCGATATTCTTCAAATTGATAGGCCTGCCATGCCTGAGAGGGGGAAAGATTGATTTCACGGTAGAAATCCTCATCTTTCACGCCCACAAAAATTTCAAAGCAGGTCTGTTCCCATAAAAAATCATGGCGAGGATGCGCCGAAACCTGATCGGGATAAATCAGAAACTGATTTGGGTCGCGCACCCAGAAACCAACATTTAATGTCGCTGGTGTTTGTTGCTCAATTGCTCCCACCACCGTAATGGCGTTAAAGCGATCAAAAGCCGACAATTCATAACTTGCCATTGCTTACTTATTACTGAGGTGGGCAAAACGAACAAGATTGGAAAGATGCTGGTTTTGTTTGGCTGCCTTTTTATAAAGCAAAACAATTTTACCAATTTTCTGTACCGATTCCGCACCAGTCGCCTCAACAAGGGCATCAGTCACCGCCGCGCGCGCATCACGGTCTTCACCCGCAACTTTCACCTTAATCAACTCATGGTCATTTAAAGCACGATTCGTTTCTTCAATGACGTTTTCTGTAAGACCTTGGCTACCAACCATTACAACTGGGTTAAGTGCATGTCCAATTTGACGCAAACGCTTACGTTCATGGATAGATAAAGCCGCCATTAAAAATACCTGATTTGAAAAACGACCTAGTATAGCCTGCATCCCAAACCTAAGATAGATTCAGCAGGCAGACTGATCATAAATATTCAAGAAACTGTTAAAATAACCAATGATGTTGATCGAAAAAAATCTGTAAAAGTTCGTGTGATTACGCTACATCCGTACTGTAATGAGAGTAATTTTCACGTACAATGACCAATCAGAAGTGTTATGAAATTTAGTGAGTTATGGCGACACGCATTACCAATCAAAAATTGTCTAAAAGCAGTCGTGCGTGGATGAGAGAGCATCTGGATGATCCTTTTGTTAAAAAGGCGCAGAAAGAGGGGTATCGCGCACGCGCAGCATATAAGTTACTCGAAATCCAAGAAAAATATAAACTGATTAAACCTGGCATGACAGTTGTCGACTTGGGTGCTGCGCCTGGCAGTTGGTCACAGATCGCAGGTAAGCTCGTTGGTGCCAATGGTTTGGTGATTGCATCGGATATCCTGCCAATGGATGCGCTTCCAGACGTGACCTTTTTACAGGGTGACTTTAGGGAAGAGGAAGTCTTCGAAAAATTGTTAAATATTTTAAATGGCCGTCAGGTAGACATTGTAATTTCTGATATGGCCCCCAATACATCAGGTAATAGGGCTGTCGACCAGCCACGCCAAATTTATTTGTGTGAGTTGGCATTGGATTTTGCTCAAAAAGTTTTAGGCCCAAATGGACAGTTTATTGTTAAGGTGTTCCAAGGCTCAGGATTTGATGAGTTCAGAAAACAAGTTGTTGATAGTTTTGATGTATTAAAAACAGCCAAACCTGCGGCATCTCGTGCTCGATCAAAAGAAGTTTTTTTGATTGGTCAAGGTCGTAAAAAGGCATTGCAATAAAAGTGTACTTGCCAAGTTGTTAAAAATTGTGCATTTTGTACCTTTTACGTTTTTTGCAACGCAAATTCATTGCTGTTTTTGTGAAGGTCAGCCAAGATTAGGTATGATCAAATTAGATTGATATGGGAATAAAGCCTTGAGCGATTACTTCAAGAATGCCGTATTGTGGCTCATCATACTCGGTGTTCTGATTTTGATTTTTAGCAACGTCAGTGACCGCAATAAGCCTGCAGCGATGAAATATTCAGATTTCGTTGCAGCGGTGAATGCTGGGCAAATTAAACAAGTCACCATTGACGGTTTAAACATTAGTGGTGAAAAAACCAATGGTTCTTCTTTTGAAACGGTTCGTCCACAAGTAGAAGACACTGAATTGCTTCCAAGCTTGAATAAACAGAATGTAGTCGTTGAAGGTACTGCGCCACAACGTCAAGGCATTTTGATGCAACTTCTCATTGCAAGCTTCCCTGTATTACTGATCATCTTATTATTCATGTTCTTTATGCGGAATATGGGCGGTGGTGCTGGTGGTAAGAACGGTCCGATGAGCTTTGGTAAGTCAAAGGCAAAAATGCTGTCTGAAGACCAGATCAAGGTCACATTTACTGATGTTGCGGGCTGTGACGAAGCAAAACAGGAAGTGGTTGAAATTGTAGATTTCCTGAAAGACCCTGCTAAATTTAAGCGTCTTGGTGCGACCATTCCACGTGGTGTATTGATGGTGGGTCCTCCAGGTACGGGTAAAACATTATTGGCGAAAGCAATTGCAGGTGAAGCTAAAGTTCCTTTCTTCAGTATCTCGGGTTCTGACTTCGTTGAAATGTTTGTTGGTGTGGGTGCATCACGTGTCCGTGATATGTTCGAACAGGCAAAACGTCATGCGCCATGTATCATCTTTATTGATGAGATTGATGCGGTGGGTCGTCACCGTGGTTCAGGTACAGG
>CAZKJI010000196.1:0-3734 GCA_964553005.1 uncultured Acinetobacter sp.
CCTTCGCTTTTACCTAAAAGACCACGCGCAATCGGTGAGTTCACTGAGATTTTATTGATTTTAAAATCTGCTTCGTCATCACCTACGATTTTATAGGTTTTACGCTCTTCCGTGTCAAGGTTCTCAATGGTGACCGTCACACCAAACACCACACGACCATTTTGTTCAAGTGTTTTGACATCAATCTCTTGAGCTGCACCCAGTTTACCTTCGATATCCTGAATACGACCTTCGCAGAAACCTTGTTGTTCACGAGCAGCGTGATATTCAGCATTTTCCTTTAAATCACCGTGCTCACGAGCTTCCGCGATCGCTTGGATAATACGTGGGCGATCCACTGTTTTTAGCTGTTGTAATTCTTTCTCTAAGGCAACCTTGCCTTCAGGAGTCATAGGATAACGTTGCATTTCAGTCCCTCTAAATTGGTTGGGAAAATACAGGATTAAAAAAAGAAAAAGCCCGCCACCGATAAGGTGACGGGACTTTATCGGTAGAGAATTAACCTACAGTTTGTAAATCTTGCAAGCGGTATACATCCATTGGCAATTTCACAGAAAATGCTTGGCAAACAGCTTCAGCACCATTAATTGTCGTAGTGTAATACACTTTACCTTGTAGGGCAGCACGACGAATCATGGCAGAGTCGTATTGAGCTTGTTTGCCTTCAGTTGTGTTGACAATAAGATGAATCTCACCATTTTTCAAGCGGTCTACAATATGTGGACGACCTTCAGTGACTTTATTGACAGCTTCACACTCAATGCCTGCTTCTTTCAGAACACGATGTGTGCCATTAGTCGCAACAAGTTTGAAGCCATATTCGATTAATTGTTTAGCAATATTGGCAATGTATTTCTTATCTGATTCACGAACTGATAAGAACGCATGCTTCACTTCGCCTTCTGTTGGCAAGCCTGGTAAACGTTCGTTTGAACCAAGTACTGCTTTGTAGAATGCTTCACCGAAAGTTTGACCGACACCCATTACTTCGCCTGTAGATTTCATCTCAGGCCCAAGCATTGGATCAACGCCTTGGAATTTAGCAAATGGGAATACAGCTTCTTTTACTGCAAAGTGAGTCGGGATGATCTCTTTGGTGAATCCTTGAGATTCTAAAGATTGACCAGCCATACAACGTGCCGCAACTTTTGCTAAAGACTCACCAATACATTTAGAAACGAAAGGAACCGTACGTGATGCACGTGGGTTCACTTCGAGTACATAAATGTCGTTGCCTTTTACTGCAAACTGAACGTTCATCAAGCCGATTACGCCAAGTTCTTTTGCCATTGCAACAGTTTGGCGACGCATTTCATCCTGAACTTCTTGTGAAAGTGAGTAAGGAGGAATTGAACATGCTGAGTCACCTGAGTGAATCCCTGCTTGTTCGATGTGCTGCATGATACCGCCAATCACAACGTCTTTACCATCAGATACGCAGTCTACGTCCACTTCAGTTGCATCATCAAGGAAATGGTCTAACAGGACAGGGGCTTCATTTGAAGCTTGAACTGCTTCACGAAGGTAACGTTTTAGCTCATCTTCGTTATACACGATTTCCATTGCACGACCACCCAATACATAAGATGGGCGAACAACCAGTGGATAACCCACTTTCGCTGCTTCTGAAATACCTTCTTCAGCAGATTTAACGATGCTGTTGTTTGGTTGACGAAGCTGTAAACGTTGAATCATTTGTTGGAAACGTTCACGGTCTTCTGCACGGTCAATCGCATCAGGAGATGTACCAATGATCGGTGTACCTGCTTCTTCTAAAGCACGCGCCAATTTTAAAGGTGTTTGACCACCGTACTGTACGATTACGCCTTTAGGCTTCTCTGTACGTACGATTTCAAGTACATCTTCAAGTGTTACTGGCTCGAAGTACAAACGATCTGAAGTGTCATAGTCAGTTGAAACCGTTTCAGGGTTACAGTTCACCATGATGGTTTCATAACCGTCATCACGCATCGCTAGGGCAGCGTGTACACAGCAGTAATCAAACTCGATCCCTTGACCAATACGGTTTGGACCACCACCAATCACCATGATTTTGTCACGGTTCGATGGATTTGCTTCACATTCTTCGTCGTAAGTTGAGTACATGTAAGCTGTGCCAGATTCGAATTCGGCAGCACAAGTATCAACACGTTTATAAACTGGATAGACACCCAAGTTCCAACGTTGTTTACGGAATTGTTTTTGTGAAATACCCATCAAGTCAGCAATACGCAGGTCAGATAAACCTTTACGCTTGAACGAACGGATATTGTCAGCATTTAAATCGCCAAAGCCTAAAGTTTTTACTTGAGCTTCAGTTTTAACGATGTCTTCGATTTGGATCAAGAACCAACGGTCGATCTTAGTTGCTTCAAATACGTCATCTAAGGAGAAACCATGACGGAATGCATCGGCAACATACCAAATACGCTCAGGGCCTGGAACTTTAAGTTCTTTTAAGATGATGTCTTTGGCATTAGCCGTACCAACTTCGATTTTTTCATCAAAGCCGCTGACACCTACTTCAAGACCACGAAGCGCTTTTTGAACGGATTCTTGGAAGTTACGACCAATTGCCATCACTTCGCCCACAGATTTCATCTGAGTCGTCAATACAGGCTCAGCTTGCGGGAATTTTTCGAAGTTGAAGCGAGGAATCTTAGTTACAACATAGTCAATCGCTGGTTCAAAGCTTGCAGGCGTGATACCACCAGTGATGTCATTTTTCAATTCATCAAGGGTATAGCCAACCGCAAGTTTTGCCGCGATTTTCGCAATCGGGAAACCTGTTGCTTTAGATGCAAGCGCAGATGAACGAGAAACACGAGGGTTCATCTCGATCACAACCATACGACCATCTTTCGGGTTAATACCGAACTGAACGTTTGAACCACCTGTTTCAACACCGATTTCACGCAGAACAGCAACCGATGCATTACGCATGATTTGATATTCTTTATCTGTCAATGTTTGCGCAGGGGCAACAGTGATTGAGTCACCTGTGTGTACGCCCATTGGGTCAAAGTTTTCAATCGCACATACGATAATACAGTTGTCGTTTTTGTCACGAACAACTTCCATTTCGTACTCTTTCCAGCCAATCAGTGATTCATCAATCAATAATTGTTTGGTTGGAGAAAGATCGAAACCACGTTCACAGATTTCAATAAATTCTTCTTTATTGTACGCAATACCGCCACCAGAACCACCCATCGTGAATGATGGACGAATGATCACTGGGAAGCCGAAACGCGACTGAATTTCCAGTGCATGTTCCATACTTTCTGCAACATCGGCACGAGGACACTCTAAGCCGATTTTACGCATGGCGATGTCAAACAGTTTACGATCTTCTGCTTTTTCAATCGCTTCTTTTGATGCACCAATCAACTCAACATTGTATTTCTCTAAAACACCGTTGGCATCTAATGCAAGTGCACAGTTCAATGCAGTTTGACCGCCCATCGTTGGGAGGACTGCATCTGGGCGTTCTTTTTCAATGATTTGAGCAACAGTCTGCCAAGTGATTGGCTCGATATAAGTTGCATCCGCCATTGAAGGGTCAGTCATAATGGTTGCTGGGTTAGAGTTCACCAAAATAACACGATAGCCTTCTTCACGAAGTGCTTTACATGCTTGTGCACCTGAGTAGTCAAACTCACATGCTTGACCGATCACAATTGGACCTGCACCAATAATTAAGATGCTTTTAATATCCGTACGTTTAGGCATTA
>CAZKJI010000197.1:0-3689 GCA_964553005.1 uncultured Acinetobacter sp.
TATGGCAATCGTTACTATCCAGATGAGGCAAAGCAACAACGCCTGTCGGGTGAAGTGCGTTTAATGGTGATCCTGAATGCACAGGGGGGTATCCGTGCCATTCGCCTCATTGAAAGTTCAGGACATGCAATTCTGGATGAGGCGGCAAAAGCCTCTGTACGCCGTGGTGCACCATTTGGAGCTTTTGATGCCAATATGAAAGATATTTCTGAGTTGCGAATTGTGCGTACCTGGCGTTTTGATCCTGTCGATGCTGAATTTGAAGTGCATTGATTATATGTGCGAACAGCATATTGAATAAAACCTAATGCCTTATCTTCAGCCGTTTTGTTATTAAATTTGTGGATAAGTTGGTATTTATACACAATCTCTTTTTTGACTGAAATAAGCACGTTCAACTGTGCAGATTTCAACACTAAAATCCCGATACCATTTTTCTTTACCTAAACGCTGGGCTACTTGATGCTCTACATCTTGTTGCCAACATTTAATATCTTCCATGCTATGCCAATAAGACAAGACAATTTCAAAACCATTTTCACTACATGCTTCAAACCTGATGCAGTTAAATTGGCTCAAGGCTTTATTTCTCAGCTTTTGAGCCATTTCTGAGTAAGTTGAATCCAGTTCTTTAACAGTAGCTTTAAAAATAACAATAAACATGGGATATGGTTTTAGATTTCATCCGCTTGATAAGGATTGGCAATCCCTAGTTTTTTTAAAATCTCAATTTCTAAAGCTTCCATTTCTTCTGCTTCAGCTTCACTGGTTTCGTGATCGTAGCCCAGTAAATGTAAAACGCCATGAACCAATAAATGCGTGAAATGATCAGTTGGTGTTTTTTGCTGTTCTGCGGCTTCTTGTAAAACCACAGGGATACAAATCACCAAGTCACCCAAAGGTTCAGCATCCAGTAAACTCAGCATTTCCTCTGGAATATCACTTGGAAAGGACAGTACATTGGTGGGTTTGTCTTTCTCGCGGTATTGTAGATTCAACTCGTGGCTTTCTGCCAGATCAACACAGGCAATACCTATTTCACAGTCTGTATTGAAACCAACATGACGCAGTGTGATTTCAATGTGTTTTTTGATTTGACCACGTTTCAATGGTAGTTCGGCAGCTTGAAAGTCTTGTTGAAGACTTAAATTGATTTTCAAAATAGATCCTTAAAATCGTCCCCCTCGAGATGCGACTACAGCATCGCAACAAAAGGGGGATTAGAAATTTTTCTACGAGTGTTGTGCATCTGCCGCAGAATCATTTTCTGCAATCAATGCTTCTTGTTTGGCTTTGCGTTCGGCACGGGCTTCAGCAGACAGGCGTTGCTGTTCACTGTCCCAACCTTCGTAAGCTTCAACAATTTTTTGTACCAATTGGTGTCGTACCACATCACGAGAATGGAAACGCGTGATATGAATTTCATGGACATTTTCCAGTACACGTAATGCTTGTGCTAAGCCCGATTGTTGCCCACGAGGTAAGTCAACCTGTGTCACGTCACCTGTAATCACAGCACGCGAACCAAAACCTAAACGAGTCAAAAACATCTTCATCTGTTCAGGGGTGGTGTTCTGTGCCTCATCTAAAATGACAAAGGAATGATTGAGGGTTCGTCCACGCATATAGGCAAGCGGGGCAACCTCAATCACCTGACGTTCGATCAATTTGGCGACTTTTTCAAAGCCCAGCATTTCATAGAGGGCATCGTAAAGTGGGCGTAAATAAGGGTCAATTTTCTGGGTTAAATCACCTGGTAAGAAACCAAGTTTTTCACCTGCTTCAACCGCAGGACGGACCAATAAGATTCTCTGGATTTCATTGCGTTCCAGCATGTCCACTGCGGCAGCAACCGCGAGATAAGTTTTACCTGTACCTGCAGGGCCAATCCCGAATGAAATGTCACTTTGTAAAATACGTTGTACATAACGCTTTTGATTGGCACCACGAGGATTGATTCGCCCTTTGCGGGTCTGTAACCAAACGCTATCTAAGCCTGTGTGTTCTTGTTCGGAATCATCCATGAAATCACGATCTGTCTGTGAACCTTGGATCATCAAATGTAAAACATCGGCACTGATTTGTGAGGAAATTTCTGATTCTTGATAGAGCCGTTGCAACAGTGCCTCGGCCCTTTCGACTGTTTCTATATCACCGTCTAGATAAAAGGCATCGCCTCGGTGAGTAATTTTGACATCTAAACGTTGTTCGATTTGCTTTAAATGCCCGTTGTATGCACCGAGCATTCGTTTTAAATGTTCCATGGAAATTTCAGGGAACGTTACAGTACGTTTAATCGCTGAAGTCAAGAGAAACCCTTTTAGCTCACGTGTAGGAATACCCTTACATTACGCCACGTCAGGTTCAAGATTCAAGAGTTCACCATAAACTAAATTTAAAGTTTTAATTTCAGTGATCTCAATCTCTGCGAAACGTCCAACCCATGTCGCATCACCGATAAATGTAACCAAACGAGTATTGTCTGCTGTGCCAACCAATACATTTGGATCTTTATCAGATACTTTTTCAATCAAGACACGTTCAATTTTACCCAGCATAGCATCAGTTTTATCAATACTTGATTGTTTGATCACTTGCTGAACTTGAGCCAAACGGTCTTTTTTGACCTGTTCTGGGGTATCATCTGGCAGGTCAGATGCAGGCGTACCAGGGCGTTTTGAATAGACAAAACTATATGAATGATCAAAATCTAAATCTTTAATAAACTGTAATGTTTCCGCAAAGTGTTCATCTGTTTCACCTGGGAAACCAATAATGAAATCGCTAGATAAATGCATATCTGGACGGACTTTACGTAATTTGGCAATTTTATCAATGTAGACATCAATGGTGTGGTTACGCTTCATGGCTTGCAATACATCGTTTGAACCACTTTGTACTGGCAGATGTAAATGTGAAACCATTTGTGGTAAATCACGATAGCATTGAATTAAATCATCAGAAAACTCAAGCGGATGAGAAGTCGTATAGCGTAACCGTCCAATACCCGGAATTTCTGCAACTAAACGCAGTAGTTCAGGGAAAGTGCAAATTTCACCTTCAAACGTTTCACCACGATAGCCATTTACGTTTTGACCAAGCAAGCTGATCTCACGCACGCCTTTTTCAGCTAAGCCCGCGATTTCGGCCAATACATCATCGAGTGGACGAGAAACCTCTTCACCACGAGTATAAGGCACCACACAGAATGAGCAATACTTTGAGCAACCTTCCATGATTGAAACGAATGCTTTAAAGCCTTCCACACGTGGCTCAGGCAAAAAGTCGAACTTTTCAATATCTGGGAAAGAAATATCAACCAGCTTGATTTTTTCTTTCTTTGGCTTTTCAACTTGAGCTTGATGTTGATCCAACATTTGTGGCAAACGATGCAAGGTTTGTGGACCAAATACCATATCGACGTATGGTGCACGTTTTTGAATGTTGTCACCTTCTTGAGAGGCAACACAGCCACCGACACCAATCACCAGATCAGGATTTTGTTCTTTCAGCTTACGCCAGCGACCTAAGCCACTGAACACTTTTTCTTGTGCTTTTTCGCGAATTGAGCAGGTGTTCATGAGCAGAATGTCTGCATCATTTGGATTGTCAGTGAGCACATAACCATGTGAATCACCCAATAAGTCTGCCATACGATGACTGTCATACTCATTCATCTGACACCCTTG
>CAZKJI010000198.1:0-3632 GCA_964553005.1 uncultured Acinetobacter sp.
ATAAGATTTTTCAGCTTAAATGCCAGCCTAAAACCATCAAAAATTATCCCAATCTATTTCTGGAAGCTTTGAAATCTCAATGGCTTTTTCTAAAGGGTAACACCACCATATAACCCCCTCTATTTTCATACTGCCATCGACATTTTCCAGATGTTCATAAAGTAACTGATATTGTGAGTCAGTTTCATCAAAAGCAACATCCAGATAAATTTCACCCAAGTAAGGAAAAGAAATCCAGCCACTTTTGCTCGAAAAGCTAAAACATTCTTCAAATTGGATATGATTTTGTTGCAACCATGCAATTAAATCAATGCGTTTTTGACATTGTTCATAATCAAAATCTTCTCCATTTCTAATGTTTTGAATCATATCTTCATCTTTTCCATGAAAAGTAATATACAAAACATCTCTTTGCTTTTCTAAGGCAATATGATCAATATTTTTGAGTATTCTTGGCATTTTACTCCCCTTCATTTATGCGTGATAAATTCGATAACCATATTCAGGGGTAAATTTTTCTTCACAAAAACCCTGCTGAATAAGTGTGTCAACCAGTTGTTCTGCATGGGTATAACTGAGCATAAACTTTCGTTGTACTGAAGATATAGAGATATAACCAATATCTTGAGAAAATATTTTAATCTGTTCTAATAATGGTTCATCTAGCATATTATTCTCCTTGTTGAACTAAACGAATTAAAATCATACTGACATTATCGTAAGCATGGTGTTGATATAATGCATTTTTCATTTCCATCAGCCATGTTTTTAATGAAGTTTCAGCAAGTAAAGGTTGCCAAGTATCACATTCCAAGATATCGTGTACCCCGTCACTGCAAATTAATAACGCATCTTCCTCGGTTAAATATTCTTCTTGAGGGGAAAACTCAGGAATTTCATGCTGTGAATCAGCACAAAAACAATAATTGAGCATATAGTAAAAACTGGCATATTCTTGCCCCACAATAATTTGTATTTCACCATTTTCAGCCATTTCATTGAGGAAATTATGGTCTTTGGTCAAGGCATACCATTTATGCTGATGTCCACTAAATAAATAGACCCGACTATCGCCCACATGCTGAATTTGAATAAAACCCTGTGGACTGGTATGACTCACCAAAGCCAAAGTTGCACTGGTACTATATGTTTTTGGATTGGCTGCAAGCGTATTGCTTAAATCATCTTGAATTTGTTGTAAAGAAACGCGCTGTTTGGCTTGAGCTTGTGCCAATACACTGTTGAGTACCTGTTTTGAGGCTTGTTCAGCTTTGGGGCTGCTATTGACACCATCAGAAACCGCAGCGCACCAATATTCATCGGCAGGGTAAACATAACGTTTACTGATCAAGCCATCATGTTGAATGACTTTATTGCCAATCAGAATCGCATCTTGCTGAATTGGTGGCTTAGCTCGCCATGTTAAAGCCTGCATTTCAAAATAGTATGGATTCATCAAAATGCCTCATGATTGAGTGAAATGTTATTTATAGCTATATTTACAGATAAATTCAAACTAATTTTTAATGCAACTAATTGATTTTATTTATATTTTTTCGGGAGTTAAAACGACATTTACGCTTTTAACCGCTCGTTCACGTCTTTTATTCTGGCAAAATATGTCACAAACTATTTTTATATAATTTAATCAATATCTTAACTATTATAAATATACGTCTTGATATTTTGGGTTAGTACAAATTTTAAGCACAATAGTAACAAAATATTTATGAAAAAAATTGTATCTTTTTTATCTGTTAAATTGCTTTGATCGGTAAATACAAAGGGTAAAAGTTTTAAAAAGCATGCTATTTTGATCCATTCATTTTAAACCAGTGCATTACCATTGAATTATCCAATTATTCAGCAACGCCCCTTATTAACAAGCCCTGAACAATTTCAGGGCGTGCCAGCTTTCATTGCTGAAATATTGGCACGACGTGGCGTTCAGTCTGAACAGGAACTTAAACTCCAACTCAAGCATCTGCTTGCACCCAGTCTCAAGGGACTGGACACGGCGGTTGAACTGATCGATCAGGCGATTGACCAGCAGCAGAAGATTGTCATTATTGGCGATTATGATGCCGATGGTGCGACCAGTACTGCATTGATGATCTTAGTTCTTAAAGAAATGGGGGCGAACGTTGAATATTTAGTGCCTGATCGCTTTAAGTACGGTTATGGCTTAACCCCTAAAATTGCTGAATTGGCAAAGCAAAGCTATCAACCAGATCTTTTGATTACTGTAGATAATGGTATATCGAGTCATGCAGGGGTGGAGACTGCTCAAGCTTTAGGGATGCAGGTGATTATTACCGACCACCACCTGACCACCAAACCAACTCCATCCGCAGAGGCGGTGGTGAATCCTAACCAGTTGGGCTGTGACTTTCCAAGCAAAGCATTGGCTGGGGTTGGGGTGGCATTTTATGTGCTGGCAAAGTTGTCATCGCATCGCGCTCAGCAGGGAAAAAGTACCAGTAAAGTCACTCAGTATTTGGATTTGGTTGCGTTGGGAACTTATGCTGATGTTGCATCGCTTGATTATAATAACCGTATTTTAGTGGATGCTGGCTTAAAACGAATTCAGCAATATCAATGTCGTGCAGGAATTTTAGCATTATTGGATATTGCAAAACGAGACGCTGCAAGTTTACGCGCTCAAGATTTAGGTTTCGTGATCGGCCCTCGAATTAATGCGGCTGGTCGTATGGAGAGCATGCGAATAGGTATTGAGTGTTTATTGGCTCCAGATCTAGCAACAGCCTATCCAATTGCACAGCAGCTCAATCAACTGAATGTCGAACGTCGTCAAGTTGAAGCTGAGATGAAACAGCAAGCGATCAGTGCATTACAGCATGTGCAGCTACAAGCAGATTCTTTACCTGCCGCATTGGTGATGTTTGATGAACAGTGGCATCAAGGGGTAATAGGGATTGTAGCTGGGCGTCTAAAGGAACAGTTTCACCGACCAAGTTTAGTATTTGCTCCTGATGAAGATGGGATACATATTAAAGGCTCTGCACGTTCGATTGAAGGTGTTCATATTCGCGATACGATTGAGCAAGTCGCAGAACAATACCCACATTTAGTTAGCCATTTTGGTGGTCATGCAGCAGCAGCAGGTTTGACCTTAAAAAAAGATAATTTTGATGAATTTAAAACAGTTTTTATTCAATCAATTGCTGAAATGGATGAAAATTTATTCCAAGCGACTCTATGGACAGATGGTGAGTTAACTGATGCTAGTTTACATCTTGAAACGCTAGACTGGATTGATCGGTTAGGTCCTTGGGGACAAAAATTTCCAATTCCTCAATTTGAGGGAAACTTTAAGGTCATCGACTATCGCTGGTTGAAAGACCAGCATTTAAAGCTAAAGCTGGCACTCGGACAGCAAGTTGTAGATGCCATTGCCTTTAATGCGGCAGATCGTTTTGAGTTCAATCCGATGCTTGGCTATGTTGACCTAGTGTATACGCTGGAGCGCAATGTCTTTAATGGCACCACCAGCCTGCAACTTCAGGTTGTATATTTAAGCCAATAAAAAACCCACCCATAAAGGGTGGATTCCTTAGGGTCTGTTAAAGATCAACAGACCCTATATTCTCTCTGGAGAGAATTAGAAGCGG
>CAZKJI010000199.1:0-3616 GCA_964553005.1 uncultured Acinetobacter sp.
TGATGTCCTGCATAGACCATGGCCAAAGGGGAAAATTCGGCAAAGGTTTTTTGCCCGCTACAAATCTCAACCCAATTGGCTTTATCCTCTTCATTCCATTGCAATTCATCAGCCAATGCTTCGTTAAAGTGCCCCGCTTTTGCACCACGTAAAGGACTTGGTTGCTGTTGATGATAAAGCTTTGAATTGAGAGATGAATAGCGAGGATTGAAATGCATAGGTCAATATCATGGCAAGAAGCTGAATGATGACTATAACAAAGATAGGTCTAAAATAGTGAATTGTGATTATGAACTGAGTCTTTAAATAGGCATAAAAAATGGCCTCTAAAGAGACCATTTTATTGAGTATTTTTTATTCTGAAACTGGTGCCTTTTTGATATTACGTACTAATGTTTCTAAACATTCACGATGGTGTGCAAGGCGATGTTCAAGCAGTTGAAAATCGACTTTAAGCTTATGATCCATTTGATGGATTTTTTCAGCCATTGCCGCTTTTTTTGCTTGTAGCTCTTGCTCTTTCAACTTCGCCCAATCGTTTAAAGTTAATGTAAAAGCTTCATATTCTTGAGCAATACGTTGTTTCATCTGAGCAATATCAGTGTTCACATCGTGACCATAAATTGCAAGGTCTTGTTCAGCATATTTAAACTTCATCGCAAGCTCTGCTTTTTGGATATTAAAGCTTGGAATACGACGTAAGTTTTTCGCTAAGCCTAACTTGGAGCTTGTCCAAATTAGCCATTTGGTAGGGTCATATTGCCACCATTTAACACCATTACGGTAATCGTACTGGAAGATGTGATGGTAGTTATGATAACCCTCACCCCAAGTCAGGATTGCCAATACAAAATTATCACGCGCGGTATTTTCATCGGTATAAGGACGTTTACCCCACATGTGGCACAGTGAGTTGATGAAGAATGTCACATGATGGCTAATGATCAGACGTAGTAAACCACCCAGTAGAACGACACCCCAAACATCGCCGACTGCCCAGCCAACACCACCCAGTAAGCCCACATGAACTGCAATGACCATTGGCACATAGTATTTATGCTGGAACATCACCAGTTTGTCATTGAGCAAGTCAGGTGCATTTTTATAGTCGGGTTCAGAGGGTGAGTGATCGCGGATCATCCAGCCCAGATGTGCATACCAAAAGCCACGTTTGATTGAGTATGGGTCATGATCGACATCATCCACATGACGGTGGTGGGTACGGTGACCTGAAGCCCAAAACAGGATACTGTTTTGAACAGCAAAAGTACCGCCAATCATCAACAGGATTTTAAGCGGCAAAGCAGCTTCATAGGCACGGTGTGCCCAAAGACGATGATAACCTGCGGTAATTCCCAGACTGCTTAGTGCCAAAAGAAAAAATAAACTCACCCATGCACTTACACTAAAATCATAATAATAAGCGTATAAAGGGATTAGAATAATCGCAAGAATTGGTGTTCCAATTAAGGTAATGCTAGCAGTCCAGTTAATGGGTGCTTTTTTGAGTGGGGCGGAAGTCATATCCGTCAGCGCTCCTGATAACCTTGTTTGCACAAGATAATAAAACTAAACGAGATAGCAAAACCAATCACAACGATATATTGCTATTTTATTGTTCATATTAGCACGCCCAGATAAATGAACACTAGCATTATTCTACAGTTGTACTGAAAGAACCGTAACAGAATTCCGCTTGCCTAATAGGTGTATTGATTAAAAGGTGAAAGAAATCAATGTCTGAGCAAATTACCGTGAAAAATCCGATTTTTTCCTTAAAAAGATTTTTTCATTCAACATTCATCTTGTCCACTGTTGTCCTGTTGGTCGCATGCCAGAGTCAGCCCCAAACAGTGCAAAAAACCACCTTGCAACCAAAACGTATGGTTCAGCCTCCTGCAATGCAGGTGCGTAAAAGTAGCGATGGCGTGCAGGATGTTGAATGGCAAATCATGATGATTCAGGGTAAACGTGCGCTATTCTTTAATCAATATCCTGGTATTAGACTCAATTCTGTGAGTAAACTGGTATCAGGGCACACGGGGTGTAATACCTTATATGGTGAATATCAATATGACTTTAATCAGAAAAAACTAAATCTTGATTTAAGGGCAGGTCATTACAGCTGTGATAAGGCATTAGCACAGGAAGCAGATTTGATGGATGCATTGCAACGGGTGGAACGATTCCAGTTGGATGGAACCAATTTGTATTTGTTGGATGCAAAAGGGCAACGCCTGATTCAGGCTCAACCGAAAAGATAGGTTTTTAGGGGCGAGTTATATTCGCCCTAATCCCACATTTTAATTGTTTATAGAGCAATTTTTACAAGGACAATGATCTGAGCATGCTGCTTGGTATATCAGTAATTAAGCCTTGAATGCCCAATTGCTGTAAATGCTTTGCCCGTTCCACATCATTTACAGTCCAGACACTGATGTCCAGATGGGCTTGTTGTGTCAGGCGAATGATTTCATCGGTTGCCAGTTGGTCTTTCCAGCCAATCTGGCAGCATCCATATTGCTGGGCGAGTTCTATGGCATATTCACCCAGTGGAATTTCAACCAGCAAGCCACGTTTAAAATGGCTGTGATGTTGTTGTAATGCGGTTAAAATTTTCACATCAAAGCTGGTAATGGTTGCGTTCTTTTCAAAGCCCTTGAGTTCATTATGCAGGCTTAAGATAAGGCGTTCAGCCGCTGCTTCATCTGCAACGGCCTTGATTTCAACTTCAATATGTTCAAACTCGGTCAAACATGCCATCACGTCTGTTAAGTGTGGGGTGTATTCCTCATTTTCCCAAGCCTGCCATTGATGACGATGATCAAACTGCTGTGCTGTGGCTAGATCACAACTTTCAACATGCTGTGATCGACCCGTGGTACGCTCAAAATTATCATCGTGGATGACAATTAACTGGTCATCCTGTAGCTGCCGCACATCAAACTCGACAGCTCGTACCCCTAGATCATGCAAATAACGAAAACCACCCAGCGTATTTTCAGGCGCTTCTCCACGTGCACCACGATGACCAATAATTCGCATTTATTTTCTACCTAAACCATCTTTATGCTGGATCAATACTGTCATTGATGTTCTTCTGCCACAGCACTTCGCTACCACCCTCGGCACGCTGTAAACTGCGCGAAGCCACAAACAACCAGTCGGATAAACGATTGAGTAATTGTAAAGCGGTTGCCTGAATATTTTGATCGCGTGTATGCACGGACATCAGGGCGCGTTCAGCACGGCGGCATACAGCACGCGCCTGATGGGCATAGCTACAGGCTAAAGTGCCTGATGGGAGGATAAAATCTTTCAGCATTGGCAGACTTTCATTCATACGGTCAATTTCTTTTTCAAGAAATTCAATACAAACGGGTTGGAGTAAATGGTAGTTGGGAATACAGACCTCACCGCCTAAATCAAACAGCCAGTGCTGAATCAGGCTCAGACTTTTGTCCCAGTGGTCTTTATCTATAGCTTGGCTGGCACTGATTTGTGCGCGGAGTACCCCAATGGTCGCGTTCAGTTCATCCACATCACCCAGTGCAGTGATGCGTAAATCATCCTTGGCAACCCGTGAACCATCTCCTAAACCCGTTGTGCCTGAATC
>CAZKJI010000200.1:0-3596 GCA_964553005.1 uncultured Acinetobacter sp.
AAGCACTACCACCTCAAGGTAGCGTGTCTACCAATTCCACCACCACCGCAGCTTTCTGGGACGCATTCTATTCCTTTAAATCCAAAAAGGAAAGTATTAATTCGACTTATTCAGTCGTTTTTGGCGCATTTGATGAAGTTTCAGGCGATATTGGTGTTGCAGGTGCAGAAGTTGTTTGTACAGTCTTCAAACTATACGCATCCGCAGTTTGTTTTTTCGCAAAAATAGCAAGTGTTAAGCTGGTGACAAAAAACAATGCGGTCAAGATAGCCGTTAAACGCGTGAGAAAATTCCCTGCACCTGATGCACCAAACACCGTCGCCGCCCCACCGCCACCGAATGACGCGCCCGCTTCCGCACCCTTACCTTGTTGTACCAAAACCAATGCAATAATTAGAATTGCTAAAATGATATGTACAACGAGTATAAAACTATACATTTCTATTCCCCGTTACTTATTTTGTGCAAATGCTTTTGCAATTTGGTAAAAAGATTGTGCATTGAGTGATGCCCCACCCACCAAAGCGCCATTAATATCTGGACATGCCGCCAACTCAGCCGCATTTTCAGCCTTCACACTACCACCATATAAGATCGCCATTTGCGCACCTGCAGGGGTAATTTGCTTTAACCCCTCACGAATTTTGGCATGCATCGCTTGAGCATCTGCTGGTGAAGCAGTTTTGCCTGTACCAATTGCCCAAATTGGCTCATACGCAATCACAATATTTTGCCACTGCTCAGCCTGAACCACCGAAGCAATATCACAAATTTGCTGTAAGACCACTTGTTCAGCAGCACCTTGCTCTCGCTGCTCCAAGCTTTCCCCTATACAATAAATCACCGTCAAACCCGCATTCAATGCATGTTGCAGCTTGGCTTTTAAAATATCAACATTATCACCAAATAACTCACGACGCTCAGAATGCCCAATTAAAACAAATGCAATCCCACTGTCTTTTAACAGTTCAGCACTCACTTCACCTGTATATGCACCCATTCCTGCTATACGTGACACATCCTGAGCCACGGTATAAATTGTCCGACTCGCATCTTTCAGTTGCGTTTGAACACCCGTAAGCGTAATCATCATCGGCGCTACACCAATATGACATTGCTCAGGGGAAATATCGCTTTGTTGTAATAGTTGTTTAAATTCTTCTATGAGTTGAAAAGCGTCAGCATGTACTGGATTCATTTTCCAATTGCCAACAACCCAAGGCGTAACGGTCAGATTCGACATACTTTTGGTCTACGACTAATTTCTAAAAAATGCTGCATATTTTACACGGATTTTTATAAAATTCAGTTTTTTTATCTGGTTTCACCTGATAACAGCCTTACATTGGTTTGTAAACATCATTGATTGAGGGCATAGAACCCTATTTATTTGAAAAAAGGTCATTTCCTGACTGATTTATTCTTTCCATTTTTAGCGAATTGCCTTATTTTAGAAAATTAATTGGTAAAAAATTCGATCAGTTCAAAGTTTTAGATACGAATCAAGTCAAAAACGACACTTTCTCCAGTAGTATTTTTACCCAACAAAAGTATAATTTTGTAAGATAGCTATTATAAACATTTATTGTCATAAGGCGGACAGATGTCAGGATTACATACGTCTCCAAAATTTTCGGGGTTCATTCGGCGTTTAGTCGAAGAGGGGCATTTGTCTGCATCAGACATGCAGAATGCCATTGATGCGGCAAAAAAGGCACAACAGGATATTGTGGCTCACCTGATTGAGCATCAGCGTCTCTCCCCTCTCACAGTTGCGGAAAGTATTTCCCTTGAGTTCGGTGAACCTTTTTTTGATCTGGCCGTATACGATACAGCCTTATTACCTAAAGATTTAACTGACAATAAGCTGATACAGAAACATCGGGTCGTACCTTTGGTACAACGCGGCCAAATCCTATATGTTGCAACCAGCAACCCGACCAATATTGATTCATTAGATGCCATTCGCTTTAACACCAAGCTCAATATTGAACCGATTATTGTTGAACATAACAAGCTTGAGAAACTGATTGAACAACAGTTTGGTGATAGTGGTAGCTTTGATTTCGGTGATAGTGAAGACTTTGATTTAGATGTGGATGTCGCGACAGACACACCTAAAGATGATGATGAACCCGCTCAGGGAGACGAGTCCCCAATTGTAAAGTACATCAATAAATTATTAATTGATGCGATTCGTATGGGGGCCTCTGACCTGCATTTTGAACCCTATGAAAAAATGTACCGTGTGCGTTATCGTGTAGATGGCGTTCTACGCCAAATTGCTACCCCACCATTACAAATGGCAAATCGGCTTGCCTCTCGCTTGAAAGTTATGTCCCAAATGGATATTTCAGAAAAACGAATGCCTCAAGATGGTCGTATTAAGCTAAAACTCTCCAAAACCAAGGCGATTGACTTTCGTGTCAATTCTCTGCCAACCCTATTTGGTGAAAAACTGGTGCTGCGTATCCTTGATCCATCCAGTGCGATGTTGGGAATTGAGGCACTGGGTTATGAAGATGAACAAAAAGCCTTATTTCTTGAGGCACTAGAAAAGCCTCAGGGCATGTTGCTCATCACAGGTCCAACAGGTTCAGGTAAAACAGTTTCCTTATATACAGGTTTAAACATCCTGAATACTGAAGACACCAACATTTCTACAGCAGAAGATCCTGTTGAAATTAACTTAGAAGGCATCAACCAAGTAAACGTGAATCCCAAAACGGGGTTAACTTTCTCTGCTGCACTGAAAGCTTTTCTACGTCAAGATCCAGATGTCATCATGGTCGGTGAGATTCGTGACCTTGAAACTGCTGAAATTGCAATTAAAGCAGCTCAGACAGGTCATATGGTCATGTCTACCCTACACACCAACAGTGCCCCTGAAACCTTAACCCGTTTACGTAATATGGGGGTACCATCCTTTAATATTGCGACTTCAGTCAATCTAGTGATTGCACAACGCTTGGCACGTCGTTTATGTGCTCAATGCAAGGAAGTTGTGGAAATTCCCAAACAGAGCCTGTTAGAACTTGGTTTTACCGACCAAGATCTTGCAGATCCTGAGTTCAAGATATTTAAGCCTGTCGGCTGTGGTGAATGCAGGGAAGGCTACAAGGGCCGTGTGGGTATTTATGAAGTTATGAAAGTAACACCAGATATATCCAGAATCATTATGGAAGATGGTAACGCCCTGCAAATTGCGGCAGCATCAGAAAAAGCGGGATTCAACAATTTACGACGTTCAGGTTTGAAAAAAGTGATACAGGGGATTACCTCCTTACAGGAAGTCAACCGAGTCACCAGTGAATAAAATCAATAAAAAGGATTACAATCATGGCAGCTAAAAAAGCGCAAATGATGCCTACTTTTGCTTATGACGGAGTAGACCGTAAAGGGGCAAAAATTAAAGGGGAATTACCAGCTCGTAATATGGCTTTGGCTAAAGTCACCTTACGGAAACAAGGGGTGACCATCAAGAACATTCGGGAAAAACGTAAAAACATTCTCGAAGGGTTAATGAAGAAAAAAGTCACCACGCTGGATATCACTATTTTTACCCGTCAATTAGCCACCATGATGAAAGCAGGGGT
>CAZKJI010000201.1:0-2088 GCA_964553005.1 uncultured Acinetobacter sp.
ATTGGCTTCTTGATGATTGGTGTCCGCACCTTGCGGTGTAAGCGAATCGATCACTTGAGGTAAAACAGATGCAATTGCGCCATAAATTGCCGATTTTGGTGTTTGGGTTTGCTGGGCAACCTGTTCCACATCCTGTTCATCAAATAAGCTTTGAATATTTTGCGCTGGAATATCCTGTACATTTTGCTGTTGTGGATCGACCCAGCTTTGTACCTGATTTGCCAAACCTGCATTTTTCAGTTTATCCAATGCACCTTGCAAACCGCCCTGTTTTTGAATCCATGCAAGAATTAAAGGCAAAACGGCGATTAACAATGTTTGTGCTGTATTGCCACCTGCTGCATTACTTTGTGTTGAAGTATTACCACCACCTAATTGACCCAGTACAGAACCCAGAATTCCGCCTAGACCACCTTGTTGCTGGTTTTGGGTATTTTGTTGCTGTTGTCCACCAAGCTGTCCCAATACCGAACCTAAAATTCCGCCTAAACCACCACCCTGACCTGATTGCTGCTGACTGCCTAAAGCCTGTTTTGCTAAAATTTCAACAATGTTGGTTAAATCTGTCATGACTTATATGTTCCTTTTGGAATTATTTATCCAAAAAGAATACGCTGCTTTGAATACACAAAACAAAATTGAATTGTTAAATTTTGCAAGAGCTTGCGATAAATCTCTATTCAATCTTGCCTGTTGAATGGTTGAAGTTCCACAGAAATTAAACCATTGCTGAGATTTACCAGCGGAATTTATTCCAGTTTTCAGGATTGGCCCAGAACTTGGAGTTAAACCAGTCTGGTACATGCTTGTAGGTCAAAATATTAAACTGCCATAAAGCAAAATTACTTTCATGGGTAGTCTTGTCAATGAGTTGAGTAAAACCTAGCGAACGCAATAACTTTTCATCATCCAGTTTACTGACCACAACAATTCGTTTTGCCATGAGGTCACGCAGCTTCACCAATAACTGTGCCTTTTGCATTTCATTGATGTTCTGCATTTCTTCAGTATCAAATAATACAAAACCTAAATCATAACGCTGTGTAAATGGCAGACTTAAAAAGTCAGTTACGTTAAAATACTGCCATTGAATTGAAGCATGATGGTCAATGTTCTGACCAATACACAGTGCGGTCGCAATGGGCTGTTCCTTAGATAAATCGTCTAGCATCGAAGTGATGACATTTTGTCCAGCCATAAGCCACCTAAGTTGAAAAAGAGAGAGGATGATGGAACTACAAGGCATTTGCCATAAAATGCACGCAGCACTCAAGACGCATAGTGTACCCGATCAGGCAATCCACAAGGCAAATGTTGAATATAAATTTATATTGGATCGTTCAGAAATCGACCTGCCCTTTGTTTTGGGTCAGGAACTGGAGATTGAATGGACGGGTAATATTTTCTGTACCTCATGCGGTGCAAAAACACCTAAGTCTTATTCACAGGGTCATTGTTTTAAATGTTTTAAAACCAAAGCGGAATGTGATCTGTGCATTATGAAACCTGAAACCTGCCATTACCATCTGGGTACATGCCGTGAAGATGAGTTTGCACATAGTGTCTGTTTCCAGCCGCATATTGTTTATTTGGCCAATTCCAGTGCTTTAAAAATCGGGATTACCCGTATTGTGAACATGCCAACCCGTTGGCTGGATCAAGGCGCGACACAGGCACTTCCCATCCTGAAAGTAGGTTCACGCCGTTTGTCTGGGCATCTGGAAACATTAATTGGTACTCAGATTGCCGATAAAACAGATTGGCGTAAATTACTCAAAGGTGAAGCTGAACCTTTAAACCTGCTTGAACAGCGCGATCAGATTCTTGAGGAATTTGCTCCTAAAATTCAAAAAATTCGTGATGAATTTAGCCAAAATCTTGAGTTTAATGAAAATCTGGAGTTTCTGGAAAATGAATTACCCAGAGAATTTATTTATCCAGTTGAGCAATATCCAGAAAAGATTAAATCTCTGAATCTGGACAAGACACCCGCAATTCGTGGTGTTTTACAGGGAATTAAAGGTCAGTATTTATTACTTGATATTGGGGTGATCAATATCCGTAAATATACAGGTTATGAATTGATTC
>CAZKJI010000201.1:2098-3528 GCA_964553005.1 uncultured Acinetobacter sp.
TCCATCAGGCGACGAAAAACTTGACGGTCTCTGTTAAAAAGGGCATGATTAAAAAGGTGGCATTTAAGCCACCTTTTCTATACTTCTTCTGTTTTTAAGCAACTCAAAATTGCCTGTACTGGGTCTTCGGTATTTCCTGAGATTAACTGTTTATGCATACTCAGGTGTTGCATCATTTGAATATGTGCGGTTTCGTGATCCATCAATCTTTCAATTTCTGCTGCCAAATGCTGAGGTGTGGCATCTGCCTGAATCAGTTCCTCAATGACTTTCTTGCCTGCAATAATATTTGGCAATGAGTAATAAGGAATTTTGACCATAAATTTGGCAATAATATAAGTCAGCCAATGCAATTTATAGAACGTCACCATTGGACGATGCAACAGCATGGCCTCAAGCGTTGCCGTACCCGAGGCAAGTGCCACAATATCACTGGCGTTCATCACCATCCGACCAATTTTGGATTCTGCATCCGTATTTTCCAGAATATGGATTTTGACTTTTAGGTCCATATCCAGATTTTGAATCCCCTGCTCAATCTGCTGCTTGCGTGCGTCATTAATCGCAGGAATTAAGAACTCAAGATCAGGATGCTTTTTATGCAAAATTTCGGCTGTACCGATTAATAAAGGCAGTAAACGCTCGATTTCACCCCGACGGCTACCAGGGAGCAAAGCAATATGAGTTTTATGTGCAGACAGTCCAAGCTGGTGTTTTGCTTCGGTAATTGGATTTTTTAGGGGCAATTGCTTTGCCAGTGGATGCCCAACAAATGCCGCAGGAACATCATAGTTTTGATAAAAGGTTTTTTCAAAAGGAAATAAACACAATACCAAGTCAATACTACGTTTAATGCCATGTACCCGTCCTTGCCGCCATGCCCAGACCGATGGGCTGACATACTGAACCGTTTTAATCGGGAGATTTTTTTCCTTGATGGTTTTGGATAAACGTAAATTAAAATCAGGTGCATCAATGCCAATAAAAATATCGACTGGATGTTCAGTCCAGCGTTCAACCAGACCATCGCGGACTGCAAATAATTTTTTCAGGTCCTTTAATACTTCAACAATCCCCATGACAGATAAAATTTCCATTGGGTAATAACTATGGAAACCCTCAGCAATCATTTGTGGACCACCAATCCCCTCAAATTCAGCATCAATTCCTTGTTCGCGAAAACTACGCATGAGCTTTGCCCCTAAAGTGTCTCCAGAGACTTCACCCACAACAATGCCAATTTTTAGTTTTTGCTTTAACAAGACCTACGCCCCTTGCCAGTATTTGAAAGTATTCTAACAAAATGATTTTACACCGAATCATAAAAAATCATGTAATTTGTTGATGTGCAGTAAAAATCGTTTCTCACTAAAATTCTTTAGCTTTTTTTTGCATAAGTAAATCACTATTCATCACAACGAGTTATCTTA
>CAZKJI010000202.1:0-3519 GCA_964553005.1 uncultured Acinetobacter sp.
TAATTTTAATTGGTTGTTTTGGTACATTCTGGTGCATTCCATAGTTTCCAGTAGGCACTTTTACAATTTTATCGATAATGTCCATTCCCTTAGTGACTTTACCAAATACTGCATAACCTGCGTCCATTGCTGAACGGTTTAGGAAATTGTTGTCAGCCACATTAATAAAGAACTGGCTTGTTGCAGAATTAGGGTCACTGGTACGTGCCATTGCCAAAGTACCACGGTTGTTTTTCAGGCCATTACTTGCTTCATTTACAATAGGGGCCTTTGTGGTCTTCTCAATCATGTTTACATCCATGCCGCCACCCTGAATCATGAAACCTGGGATAACGCGATGGAAAATTGTTCCTGAATAGAAGTTACTCTTCACATAATTTTCAAAGTTCTTTGCTGATATAGGTGCTTGATCATCATATAGCTCTATTTCAATCGTCCCCATACTGGTTTTCATATCGACCAGCGTATTTGCAAATAAAGAACCACTTGCCAGAATTAGACTTGTTGCAATGAACAGCTTTTTCATAATTGCTTTTCTCGACCTGTAAAATAGATTTGTTGTAGCCCATCATCTTATGTTTTGCAAATCCATTTTTGCTATTTTTATTTGTTGTCTGAAATACCTCCCCTGTTCCACGTGGAACAGGGTGGTTCATACATCAATTAACTATGCTTATCCCAAAACTTCCTGAAGTTTTTCGCAATCTCGATGGTGTTACGTTTCGCCTTGCTGGAAACTGGCGTGATATTGATAAAGCCATGACTCTGGTCTGGGTAGTCCACATACTGAACCTTGACTCCATTCTGCCTGAGTTTGTGGCTATAAATCTCACCCTCATCATGCAATAAGTCATGCCCAGCAGTAACAACATAGGCAGGTGGCAGTTTTTTAAGATTGCCATAGGTGGGAGAAACAAGGGGATTATCCAAAGCAACGTTATGCTGGGTAACATAATAATCTGTCACATAATCGAAATCCTTACTGGTCAGAACCAGACCCTGGCCATAAGCATAGAAAGATGGGTGACGACTTTTGAAGTCAACCGTAGGATAAATGAGTAATTGCGCCTGCGGTGCATAGGCTTTTCCAGCAGCATGCTGTGCAACCACGGTACTGATATTGCCCCCTGCACTATCGCCCGCCACAGCAATATGGTTTTTATAAATTTTAAGTTGACGGCGGTTTTGGTAAACCCATGCCAACGCATCCTCACAGGATTGAGTCAATAGTTGTGGCGATGCCTCAGGGGCCAGTGGATAGTCAATACTGAGCACCTGCACTTTTGCATATTTGGCAATCAGGCGACATGCTTCATCATGGGTATCCAAGCCACCCACCACAAAACCGCCTCCATGATAATAAACAATCATTGGGAGTTTTTTATTGGGTGCTGGATGGTAGTGTCTCGCAAACACGGTTCCACTTTGCAAAGGTAGGCGAATATCTTCTACAGATTCAATAAAGGTTGGCTTATTCAGGATTGCAAGCATTTGTGCATCGAACTGTCGTCTTGATTCAATTGGGTCATCACCAATAAAGCCTATACGCCTCTGCTTGATCTGAACCGCCATGATGCATTTGGTAAATGCGTCCAAATCTGGATATTGGTGGGGGTAGCCCAGAATTCTGGCTATCGACTCCTGTACAATCTTGGGCAGTTTATCAAGTGCTCGTGCAGCAGGACCTTGTCCTTTATCTAAAAGTTTTTGAATTTTCTGAGGTAATGCTGACACGTTCTTCCCCTTTTTCGCTCTATCCATCGCTCTTGTCCTCTTTGACTATATGCCTGAATAAAGTCATAGATCAAGATCAAGCATTTAAAAAATATCTTGTAACCTAAAGGTCATATCTGAAAAAGTCATTAACCATTTTGTTTATCTATACTTGCTTTTTATGTCAATAAAAGTGATTTACTTGTTGCATTTCCAGAACCCAAAAACGGAATTCCACTTTCGGGTCCAACGTTATTTAGCGTCCAGCTGAGGCTGAACCCGAAATATTGATTCCAACTTGTCCAGGTTGAACATTGGCCTTAACACCCGCACCCGTTTGAACACCGTGTGAACCTATGCCCACTTTGGTCGAGCCTGTTGCCTCCACAGAGACACAGCCCATCATTGCAGTTGTGGCAATCGCCAGCATCGAAATCAAAGCAAATTGCTTCATATATTTTCCCTCAATAACATCGAATACAAACTTTTTTGTCTGTAGGGCAACATCATTGCGATTTTACCTATTAATGTATAAGTCCATTACCGTTATTTTTTATGTCAGTTTAGCAAATGATGCGTCAAACAAAAAAAACTAGAACCCATCAAATGATTCTAGTTTTTATGCTTCAGTTTAATCTCGGCACTTCACGCAACATATATAGCAGTATATGTGTAGATTGGTGTGTTGGCATCGACATGACAATCTATTGCAGGAAGTGCAAATTTGAGATTACTGTGCTGATGCATCCGCACCTGCTGAGCCTGAAACTGAACCAGAAACATCGGCAGATGCGCTACCTGGCTGAACATCAACCGATGTTCCCGCCTGTACACCTACACCACCCTGCACACCTGCTGGGCTTACACTTGTCTGGGCCGAACCAGAAGCATCCAAACCACCTTGAGTTGAGCATCCCATAGCCATCAATGCAACACCAGCGACAACCATTGAGATCAATGCTAACTTTTTCATTGTGTATTTCCTTTCATTATGACAAAAAGCAAAGTCGTCTTTGCGTTGCCTATCATTCACAATTTTTTCCGCTGGCGTGATGCGGATTAGTTGCAGTTTGTTATGGATGCAGCATGATTTTGCAATTTTTATTAAATCAGTTCGATTTAGCATTCACGTATTTTTTATCATTTATAAAATCGCTAAGACCTTATCTATTCAAAAGTTTTATTGATATATATTCTACTTTAATAGGGAAAAAGCTGTTTATCTTCATTTTTTATAATTTATACAAACACGGCATAAGTCTCCTATATGCTTACATTGTAAGCCTTACAGGCAAATTTTCTTTATAGGGCGCAATAAAGACAGCTGATAAAATAGAGCAATGGGTGGAGAGAGTATCAAACCAATTCGGAAAAGAATACATGTTTACTTTTTAATGACAACTTAACGGAGAATACTGTCGACCTCATGGATGCTCAGGTTGATCTGGCGCTACGGATTACCCAGAAGGTTGCGGATGGTCTGATTGCGCGTCCCGTATACCAGATTGACTCCACTTTCTGTGCCCATCCCGATTACTTGCGAGACCACACTACCCTTTTGCATCCAAGCCAGTTGATTCAGTATGACTGCATTGCCCATCATACCCATAACCAGTACTGGACCCTGTTTGATACAGATCAGCAACCGCAAAACTATCCATTAAATGTTACGTTCAAAAGCAATGATGTGATTGCACTTTATCAGATCTGCTTCAAGGCGCAGGGCGTTGCCATGCTGCCCATCCTGCTGGTGCGACAGGATATTGCACAACAACGTTTGCAACAGGTATTTACAGATTTTTCTGC
>CAZKJI010000203.1:0-3518 GCA_964553005.1 uncultured Acinetobacter sp.
TGTTCAATCAACATGCTCATTGGGTTGGCTTCATACATCAAACGTAAACGCCCAGCTTTCTTTGGGTCCTTAAGATCATAAGGGTAAAGGAAGATACCACCACGGCATAGGATACGATGAATGTCACCCACCATACATGCCACCCAGCGCATATTGAAATCTTTTTCACGGACTGAGGTTTTTCCAGCCAACAGTTCATCAATATAACGTTTTACAGGATTTTCCCAGTGGCGTTGGTTAGATGAATTAATTGCAAATTCCTGGGTATCTGCTGAAACCTGAACTTGTTCCGTCGTGAGCAGGAAAGTTTGTGTAGCTGGATCAAATGTGAAGAAAGCAACGCCTGCACCTATAGTAAGTGCCAGCATGGTGGATGGCCCATACAGTACATAACCCGCAGCGACCTGTGCTGTGCCTGCCTGCATAAAGTCAGCAGATTGGGTTACGGCATTTTTAGCAGGTAAAATTGAGAAAATCGTACCCACACACATATTGATGTCAATATTGCTTGAACCATCAAGAGGATCAAACAAAACCAGATATTTACCATTTTCCTGTGCAGGCGTGAAGTCATCCAGCTCTTCAGAAGCCAAACCACCCACCTGTGGATGAACTTTCAGGGCATCAATCAGGTAATCATTTGAAATGACATCCAGTTTCTTTTGTGTTTCGCCCTGAATATTTTCATTACCCGCACTGCCTAAAATACCTGCCAAAGCACCTTTTTGCAGAGCCTGATCAATGGTCTTGCATGTGTCTGCAATTGTTTCAATGACCTGAGCCAACTCTGGTGTCAAATTCCCATTTTGTTGCTGTAAATATTGAGACAAAGTAAGGTTTGACGACATATTGAATAGCTCCGATTTTGCTGCATCAAAATTGATAAAAGAATGCCGCTATTCTAGTTGAGAATGCCAAAAAATAAAAATTATCTTACTTTATTTATGTTGTTTTTATGATTACAAGGCTTCATTTACATGCTATGTTGGATGCATATTAGACAGGATGTTTGGAGAATAATATGTCAACCAAGAATTTTGAAGCAACCCCAACCCCAAGTGAACCAATTAGTTTGGATGAAATTTCCAGAGAAAATATGAAAGATGCCTGGAAAGCTTATGAAGCTAAGCCTGAGTATAAGAATTTTAATAAGCACGATATGATTGAGTCGATGCAGTCGTCTAAACAGGATGATAGTACTTCAACAGCAGCCATAAAAAATGCTCACATGATGTGAGCATTTTTTCTTAAAGCATTATCTTAATAATGGCGGAACGGCTTCATAGTTAATTTCCACACGGCGGTTTTCTTTCCATGCAGCTTCATTATGACCCTGATTTACAGGTGCTTCTTTACCGTAGCTAACCGCTTCAAGTTGCTGCGGATTTACACCATTGGTGATTAAAAAGCTTTCTACCGCTTTGGCACGGCGTTCGCCAAGTGCCATGTTATATTCACGTGTACCACGCTCATCGGTATGGCCTGTTAAAGCAACTTTTGAATTGGCATTTGCAACAAGAAATTGAGCATGTGCCTGTAATGTCTGATAATCTTCCTGAGATAAGTCGCTGCTGTCATAGTCAAAATGTACAACACGTTTTGCCAAAAATGCTTTATTCGCTGCGGTTACACCTTTAGAGGACGCACCTGCCAAGTTTTGTGCATTGAGTGCAGCATCTTCACTTAGACCATCGGTACTTACCGTTGTGGCGCTTTTTGGCGTATTACCTGCGGTAATTTCAGCAGCAGGTTTACGGCTGGCACAGCCTGTAAAAACCAAGGTCGCTGCGAGTAGGGGAAGTGTAAGATATTTAATACTCATGTGTGTCTCCAATGAATCAAATTTATTTAGGTGCCCAAGCTGGTTCCCGAACTTCACCTTGCTCACTTGGTAAGTTCATACGGAAGCGACCATCTGTTGACATGATGGACAATAAGCCGCGCTCTGCCTCACGTGTTGCATAAACCACCATTTGCCCATTGGGTGAGAAGCTTGGTGATTCATCCAGACTGGTCGGTGTCAGGATGTTGGTAATGCCTGTATTAATATTCTGAATGGCGACTTTATAGTTGCTTCCACTTGGACGATGAACTAATGCAATTTTTTTACCATCCGCACTTAATGTGCCACGGGCATTGAACGCACCTTTGAATGTTAAGCGTTTAACTGAACCATCATCAAAACGATAGCTATAAATTTGTGGAGAACCGCCACGGTCAGAAGTGAAGATAAATGACTTACCATCTGGTGCATAACGTGCTTCGGTATCAATCGCTGAATCGTTGGTCATCCGCTTGACTTGGCGAGTGGCTAAATCCATTTGATAGATTTCAGGGTTACCATGCATTGAAGCGGTAAAGAGCATCGACTTGCCATCTGGTGAAAAGCTTGGTGCGCCATTCAAGCCCCTAAAGCTTGCTAAAACTTCACGCTGGCCTGAAGCCAAGTCCTGAAGATAGATTGCAGGACGTTTGGTTTCAAAAGAAACGTAGGCGATTTTCTTTGCATCTGGAGTCCAGGCAGGAGAGAGGATTGGATCGCGTGACGAAAGAACAGTTTTAGGTTGTTCGCCATCGGTATCCGCAACCTGTAGGGTATAACGTTGAGCTGGGGTTGCCTGATTTCGCAGTACATAGGCAATACGACCGCTAAAGTCACCTGCAATACCTGTCAGTGCCTGATAAATCGCATCACTGATCATATGTCCCGCCTGACGGATGCGTGAACTTGGTACAGTCAGTACTTCATTGAGTAGGTATTGCTGTTTCTGTACATCATACAACTGGTATTGAATTTCAAATGTATTGGCATCAATAGCTTTCATTTGTCCGACAACAACATAGGGAACGCCAGCATTTTGCCAGTCGCCAGCCTGAATTTGATCAATACTTGCAGTGGCAGGTAAATTTTGTGATGCACTGGTAAAACGACCTGAACGGTTTAAATCGCTTTCAACAATTGGATAAATCGCTTTGTCATTGGTAAATGGCACAATCGCAATTTTAGGCGCCTGTTCAGGGGCTTTGGCAATTTCAAGATGGAGTTGTGCAAAAGTTGTTGCTGGAACAACAGTGCTAATCGCAGTAAAAACTGCTAAGGAGATGAGATGTGTACGAGTCTTGTCCATAATTACAATAATTTGCATAGTATTGTTGTGGCTGTTGATTATTTAACATAGTTACATGCTTTGTGCTATGACAGGCATGTAACTATTCACGATAAATTACTATTTTGCTGTGAAACTTGAAGTAAAGCTTCTCGCCTCACGACGGGCATCAGGATCTTCTGGCATTGGATAAGGTGCGGCGGCACGAACTGCTGCTTCTACACTGGCTTTTACATCTGGATCGCTTGCTGAAACAATCACTGATAAAACGGCACCGCTGTCACTTAAGGTGACACGGGCAGTTGCCTTTTGACCCGATGAACCTGATGGTATGTCCCAGGCACGTTTAATTTTGCTTTCAAAATCCCGTTTGGCTGTTGAAGCAACTTTCTTGGCATCTGCCTTTTTCTG
>CAZKJI010000204.1:0-3477 GCA_964553005.1 uncultured Acinetobacter sp.
AGTTGGGCACAAGGTGCGGTGCGTAAAGTCATTGACAAGCATGTGGCGCTGTTTGCACAAATGGAAGATGACTACCTGCGTGAACGGGTTTCTGACCTTAAGGACTTGGGACGGCGCATTTTGGCCTGCCTACAGGAGGCGGATTCCAGCCATCGTGAACTTAGCCCAGACAGTATTTTAATTGGTGAGGAAATTAGTACGGCGGCTTTAGTTGAACTTCCTGTTGATAAAATCGCTGCGATTGTGACTTCTGAAGGCGCTGCCAATTCACACATGGTAATCGTGGCACGCGCTCTGGGGATTCCAACCGTTGTGGGTGTCACCGAATTGCCAATCAACACCCTTGATGACATTGAGATGATTGTCGATGCCTATCAGGGGCGTGTCTTTGTCAATCCGCCGCGCCGCTTACGCCAGCGTTATAAGGAAGTCCAGAAAGAAGAAGAGCAGATCGCCAAAGATTTGAAGCAATATGAAACCAAAGATGCGATTACACCTGATGGTATCTCTATTCCTTTATTCGTAAATACAGGTTTGATGATTGACGTTGTTCGTGGCGTGCAACGTGGTGCGAAAGGTGTTGGTTTATATCGCAGCGAAATTCCGTTCATGCTACGCGAACGATTCCCAGGTGAAGAAGAACAACGTGCCATCTATCGTCAGCAGTTGAGCCATTTTGCCAATAAGCCCGTGATTATGCGAACTCTCGATATCGGTGCGGATAAAGATTTGCCTTATTTTAGTATTGAAGAAGAAAACTCGGCATTAGGTTGGCGTGGTCTACGCTTTACTCTGGATCACCCTGAAATTTTCTCAGCGCAAATCCGTGCCATGCTAAAAGCTAGTATTGGTTTGAATAATTTGCATATTTTGTTACCGATGGTGACAAGTGTCAGTGAAGTTGAGGAAGTCTTGTATTTATTGGAACGAGACTGGTTAGCTGTACAAGAAGAAGAACAAGTCAAAATCACTAAGCCTAAAATTGGGATCATGGTTGAAGTACCGAGTGTACTTTTACAAATTGGTGAGTTTGCTGAGCTGGTCGACTTCTTTTCAGTTGGTTCCAATGACTTAACCCAATATTTATTGGCTGTTGATCGTAACAATCCTCATGTAGCTAACGTATATTCACACTTTCATCCGTCTGTCTTACGCGCTTTAAACCGTTTAGTAAAAGATTGTCATATCTATCAAAAACCAGTCAGTGTCTGTGGTGAAATGGCAGGAGATCCATTATCTGCCATTCTACTGATGGCGATGGGTTTCAATACACTTTCCATGAGTTCTAGTAATATATTAAGAGTTCGTAAAGCGATTTGTCATGTCCCAATGAGTGATGCAAAACAACTCTTAGACGATGTTTTACACATGAATAACCCTCTGGTCATTAAAAGTTGGCTTGAACACTACTTTAAAACGCATGGTCTTGCAGATATGGTAAAATCCAATCGTTTGGTCAGTGCCTAAAAATAGCTAGGGCATCCTTTCAGGCTGCCTTTTACATAACTGCAACAGGTGAAAAACCTCCTGTTTTTATATATGAGCATACAAGCTGAATTTGGGAGTTGATTATACAACCAGCCTTAACGAACTATTCAATTCCGTTTAATTGTTTATTTTAATGGAACTTTTTTCAAATTTTAACAATTTATTGCTCAACAATCCTCATTGCCACATTTAATATTTATACAGCTTTTATCGAATAAAACATTTACGGCATCAGCTTTAATCCATTGGAAAAAAAGCTTTCATCAACCTAAAGTAAAAACACAAAGGATGTTCAATTATCATTGCAAATCCCGTACAGGCATCTGAATTTTGATACCCAGTTTGCATATGAGCTGATTTAAGCATCTATCTTTTAGAACGGTCAAATGGTCGAGATGAGTTTACACAGGTCATCTTGATGGAGAACAAACATGAGCCAAGACGATAAAAAATGTCCTTATAGCCACTTAACCACTGATTTTGGTGCACCCGTGGTGGATAACCAGAATAGTATGACAGCAGGTGCTCGGGGGCCTTTATTAGCCCAAGATTTATGGCTAAATGAAAAACTTGCCAACTTTGTCCGTGAAGTGATTCCTGAACGTCGTATGCACGCTAAAGGTTCTGGTGCATTTGGTACATTCACTGTCACCCATGATATTACCCAATACACCCGCGCCAAGATTTTTAGTGAAATCGGCAAAAAAACAGAAATGTTTGCTCGTTTTACCACCGTTGCAGGTGAACGTGGCGCAGCGGATGCTGAACGAGATATTCGTGGTTTTGCCTTAAAATTTTATACTGAAGAAGGTAACTGGGATATGGTAGGTAATAATACCCCTGTATTCTTCTTACGTGATCCACGCAAATTCCCAGATCTCAACAAAGCAGTAAAACGCGACCCAAAAACCAATCTACGTAGTGCTACCAATAATTGGGATTTCTGGACTTTATTGCCAGAAGCCCTGCATCAAGTCACGATTGTAATGTCAGATCGCGGTATCCCTGCTAGCTACCGACATATGCATGGTTTTAGTAGTCATACCTATAGCTTCATTAATGCAGCAAATGAACGTTTCTGGGTGAAATTCCACTTTAGAACGCAACAAGGAATTAAAAACCTAACTGATGCAGAAGCTGGTGAATTGGTGGGTCAAGACCGTGAAAGCCATCAACGCGATTTATTCGATGCCATCGAACGTCAAGACTATCCAAAATGGACGCTTTTCGTACAAATCATGCCAGAACAAGATGCCGAGAAAGTGCCTTACCATCCATTCGATTTAACTAAAGTTTGGCCTCATCCCGACTATCCACTGATTGAAGTTGGTGAGTTTGAACTCAATCGCAACCCTGAAAACTTCTTTCTGGATGTGGAACAGTCAGCCTTTGCACCAAGCAATCTTGTTCCTGGTATCAGTGCCTCACCAGACCGTATGCTACAGGCACGCCTGTTTAACTATGCGGATGCGCAACGTTACCGTTTAGGCGTGAACTATCAACAAATTCCAGTGAATGCTGCTCGCTGCCCTGTTCACAGTAATCACCGCGATGGTCAGGGCCGTATTGATGCCAACTATGGTGGTTTACCACACTATGAGCCAAACAGCTTTAACCAGTGGCAGGAACAACCCCAATACAGGGAACCCCCATTAAAAATCAATGGTGATGCAGACTTCTGGGATTATCGTGAAGATGATAATGACTACTTCAGTCAACCTCGTGCCTTGTTCGAGTTAATGACACCTGAACAGCAAGATGCCTTATTTGGCAATACAGCACGCGCGATGGGTGATGCGTTGGACTTTATCAAGTATCGTCATATCCGAAACTGCTATGCTTGCCACCCTGCTTATGGCGAAGGTGTTGCAAAAGCACTTGGTATGACTGTTGCTGATGCGCAAGCCGCCCGTGAGACTGACCCTGCTCGTCATTTACCAAGCTTTCTTTAAACCCTAAAACATCCAAATAAAAAGCCATCTTCGGATG
>CAZKJI010000205.1:0-3471 GCA_964553005.1 uncultured Acinetobacter sp.
CCATAAACCGCCTGAATCCATTCATGACGATTACCCGTTTCAGCAGCTTCAGTAATTTTCCGACGAAGATTTTTAATATGACTGTCAATTACACGATCTGCCACATCAAAACTATCTGGGTTAATATGATCTAATAATTGCGCACGTGAATAGACTTGACCGAGATGCTCCAAAAATAATTCCAATAAACGGAATTCAGTCGGTGTTAAAGTTAATGCTTTTTGTTGATACCAAATCCGTTGCTGTGCTTTATCGATACGAAATAAATCATTTTGATCAGGTTCTGCCTTACGCTCTAAACGACGCAAAACAGCTTGTACACGTGCAACCAACTCTTTCGGACTAAATGGTTTACAAATATAGTCATCTGCTCCCATATTTAAGCCTAAAACACGATCAATTTCTTCAGTACGCGCAGTTACCATAATAATCGGTAAATCAGATTGTTCACGTACTTTACGGCAAATGGTTAAACCATCCATACGAGGAACCATCAAGTCTAAAATCATGAGACTAGGTTTACGTTGTTGAAACTGGGTATAAGCATCCTGACCATCATGAAACATACTGACTTCAAAACCAGCCGCCTCTAAATAATCACGAACCAACTGCGCTAGTTCAACTTCATCTTCAACCAACATAATATGCTTCATGGTTTTCATCCTATCCATCGTCCTCAAGCAAAGAGGATCAAAAAAGTTATTTAATTAATTTTGGGAAAGTCAGCACACAACGCAATCCACCTAAAGGTGAATGATTAAAAGTAAGTGAACCACCTAAAGCCTGCGCAAGTTTACAAGACAAAGCCAAACCTAAACCCGTTCCGCCAGTGCTACGTGTGCGTGAATCATCCACACGATAGAAACGCTCGCCTAAACGCGCCAACTGCTCATCACTTACCCCAAATGGGCTATCATCCACATACAATATCCATTCATGCTCATTTTGTTGAGTATGAATCTGTATTTTTCCACCTTGTTCTGTGTAACGTACACAATTTCCAAGCAAGTTAACAATGATCTGTTTAAAACGATCTCGATCTAAAGATAGGCTTATTCCTTCGCCTGAGAGTGAAACATCAAACTGCTTTTGTTCAAATGTAGGTTTAAAATTCTCAACTTCTTGCAGTACGACATCCCATGGATTGACTTCAGCAAAATAGCATTTCAACTGCTGCGCATCTGCCTGTGCTAAATCCGCCAAATCTTGTGTTAGCTTCTTTAAACTACTCACTTGACGCATCATTGCATCAAGATGCTCGGGTGTTGCTTTACGAATTCCATCCTGCATCGCTTCAATCTGTGCTTGTAACACAGCCAAAGGCGTTTTTAATTCGTGAGAAGTATCTGCGACCCATTGACGGCGAGACTCTTCATGCTGATGCAAAATATCAGCCAAATGATTCAGTTGATTCGATAAATCTCCCAATTCATCATTTCGCTTAATCACAACCTGATGTTGGTAATTTCCACGCGTTAATTCCAAAGTCGCATTGAGCAAACGTTGAATTGGCTTTTTAAAATAAGTTGCCATCAATAATGCCGCCACCAGACTAGAAAGCACGGTTAAGGCATAAACTAAAAGCAAATAACGCTTTTGATTACTAAAGAAATTGATACTTGATGCATCATCCTGATCCAATACGGGTTTTAAGCCGAGATAACCCACAACTTTTTGATCGACCAGAATTGGACGGTAGGCTATTTGATCAGTTGCAGGTTCGCCCACAATAAATTGGTGTTTTTCATCATATAAAGACAGTCTTGAACTTAAACCTAAACGATCTGGAATTGATACAAAACGCTTTTTAACGTGTTCAGATGATGAACTAGATTTAGTCTCTTGCTTGTCATCTTTCGCATCTTTCTTTAACCGAAATTGGCTCGGACTCAAAGGAAAACGTAAGCCTTCAAAGGGTTGATATTCTGAGGGTAAATTTTGTTTAAGAATCTTTAATTCTTCATCATTAAAAATCTGACGATTTTTTATTTCGGTGTTGTTTTGAGCTAAAGTGGGGGAAAGCGTTAATAAGGTATGGTCATTAAAATAACGTTGTTGTAAGGCAATATCATACTGACGGCGCAACCACCACTGAGACAAGCGATCATAATCATCAGGTGCTGCGTTCCCTTCAATTTGTAAAATCTGCGCCTGAATGGCATTCCCCCAGTCATGATAAACCGTATAAACATTACCTAGATTCGCAATCAAACGATCTAATTTTTGCATTTCCACATCAGCAACATAACGTGCGAAGTTCTTTTGCATGGTCCAATGCAATACCCCTAAGCTGATTGTTGCAATCACTAAGGTAGTCAGTAATAGCGTTAAAAATAAACGTATGGCTAAAGGCATGCGACGAACATTCAAAAGCGAAATCTCAATAGTGTTCTATTTATGGATTGTAACCAACATGGTTCAAAAAAACTCTCCATTCTTTCTTCATCTTTATTATCTAATCTTTAACAATCGAATCTTAATTGACTACGCAGGATAAAATAATGAACAAGACAAAAATTGTATTAATGACAACTCTTCTCGGTTCTGTTTTAGGTTTGGCTGCCTGCCAAGTAACACCTTCAGAACAAGGAATGAATCATGACCGCCACCGCCACGAAATGCAACGTCAACCGCTAACCCCTGAACAACGTGCAGAATGGCAAGCTAAACGCGAACAACGTGAAGAACAACGAGAACAAATGCGTGAAGAACATCGACTACAGAGAGCACAGATCGAGAAAGCCTGTCAGGGTAAACGCATCGGTGAGCGTGTGAATGTTCAGTGGAATAATCGTGTGATTGAAGGTACTTGTGACGTTCGCTTTACGCCTGAGAAATCACAATTCAAACGTTAAACCTATCTAAGAACATAATATTATTTCGTTATCAAGGCGCCTCAAGCGCCTTTTAATTTATTTGCAGAGTCAATTATTTTTAATTACACAGCTGCTTACGATTTTTTGCATATTATTACGAGCGAATTCAACGCAAACTGCCTACAATCAATACGCTTTAAAATAATTTAAGCATTATCTTTGACTTTACAGTCACCAAGAAATGCCCTGTTAAAGCTTGTACCGAACGATGACTTGCTGCACGATTAGCGGTACAAAATGCTGCCATTAGGCACATTTATCATTGACTAAGATTATAACTCTGGTTTAACCAGTATTGAGGAAAATGCTATGCCACAATACAAAGCACCCTTACGTGATATGCAGTTCGTATTGCACGAATTATTAAATGCTGAAGCACATTACGCAAAACTTCCTGCATTTCAAGGCACCGTAAGCCGCGAATTGGTTGATCAATATTTAGAAGCAGCAGCTGATTTCTGTGAGAATGAACTTTCTCCTATCAACCAATCAGGCGATCGTGAAGGTTGTACTTGGAATGATGGTGTTGTTACAACACCTACGGGCTTTAAAGAAGCGTATCAAAAATATATCGAACTTGGTTTCCCATCTCTTT
>CAZKJI010000206.1:0-3326 GCA_964553005.1 uncultured Acinetobacter sp.
TTACGACCTACTGTTAACGGTACACGCTCAACCACATTGATGTCTAAATCAGTTAAGGCTTTAAGTTTTAACGGGTTATTCGTAATTAACTTAACTTCTTTAATTTGTAGATGATCCAGCATAATGCTACACATGTCATAGCGACGTGCATCCGCAGGAAGATTTAACAATAAGTTAGCATCAACCGTATCATGCCCTTGATCTTGTAAAGCATAGGCGCGGATTTTATTCGTTAAACCAATCCCACGACCTTCTTGGCGTAGATATAAAATCACACCTTGACCTGCTTCATTAATCAAACGTTGGGTCGCTTGTAATTGAGGACCACAGTCACACTTTAATGAAGCGAAAGCATCACCTGTTAAGCATTCTGAATGAATACGGACTAAAACAGGTCCTGTTGGGGGAGTTTCTAAACCTTTAGAAAGCGCCACATGTTCTTCGCCTGTTTGAGGGTCTTGAAACACAGAAATATTGAAGTCACCAAAAGCAGTTGGTAGCTTTGATGTTGCAATAAATTCAATCGGCACAGAGAGCTCGCTATGTTAGTAAAAACTGTCAAAGTATAGCTTAATGTGTGAAGATTGAGTGAATTGCAAGTTCTGATTTTTCACATAAGTTTTTCTTTTTCATAGAAAGCACACAATAATGGTTGATAAACAGTGACATAATTCAGGATAATCTGTAAGTCAGTTGTTTAAGATTGGCTTGAGAATGTTCAGCACTACATCATTCGCACATGTGGCTGATTGAAGGTAGATCGTATTTAATTGTATGATTGCCCCCATTTAACCCAGCTTCGGATTTGCCAGGCTTAAAAAGGCTTTGCCACATTATGTTGTATACCGAAATTCCAACTCAACGTCCTGTTACGCCATTGTTAGATGGAATTGATCATCCACAACAATTACGTCAGCTCGAGCAAAGCCAACTCGCACAAGTGGCAGATGAGTTGCGTCAATATATTTTGTATGCAGCAGGACAAAGTGGTGGTCACTTTGGCGCAAATTTAGGTGTGATTGAACTGACAGTTGCTTTGCACTACTGTTTCAATACACCAGATGATCGTTTAGTTTGGGATGTGGGCCATCAGGCTTATCCACATAAAGTCCTGACTGGACGTCGTGAACGTATCACCACTATTCGCAGTAAGGATGGTCTTGCAGCATTTCCTGCACGTGATGAGTCTGAGTTTGACACATTTGGTGTAGGGCATTCATCTACTGCAATTTCTGCTGGTTTAGGTATGTCACTTGCACGCCGCTATCAAAAAGATCCATGTGATGTGGTTGCGATCGTCGGTGATGGTGCAATGACTGCTGGTATGGCATTTGAAGCCATGAATGATGCAGTTGCCCATGATGCGGATTTGATCGTTGTATTAAATGATAACGATATGTCGATTTCATGTAGTACAGGTGGTTTTGCTAAACACTTGGCTGCGATTTGGGAAACAGGTCAATTGGTAAATGTAGATGAACAAGGTGAAGCCTATGTTCAACCACATCCAAAATGGACTTATAACTCACGGTTACATCAGTCTGCAACAGATGCGGCGGATAACTTATTTAAAGCGATTGGTTTTGATTATTTTGGGCCATTTGATGGGCATGATGTTGAACAACTCACACAAGTTTTTCATGCGCTAAAAAAACGTAAAGGCCCTCGTTTAGTTCATATTTATACCAAAAAGGGTAAAGGATTTGCGCCTGCTGAAGCAGACCCGATTACCTATCATGCGATTACTAAAATTGCAGCTACAGCATCTGCACCTGCAAAAAAATCACCGCCTAAATACTCGGACGTGTTTGGACAATGGTTATGTGATGAAGCGGCGCAAGATGATCGTTTACTCGCAATCACTCCAGCGATGTGTGAAGGTTCTGGGATGGTTCAGTTTGCAAAGCAATACCCTGAACGTTTCTTTGATGTTGCGATTGCTGAACAACATGCAGTGACTTTAGCAGCGGGTATGGCGTGTGAAGGTTTAAAACCTGTTGTAGCAATCTATTCGACCTTTTTACAACGCGGTTATGATCAATTGATTCATGATGTTGCCTTGCAAAATTTAGATGTCACTTTTGGGATTGATCGTGCTGGTTTGGTCGGTGAAGATGGTCCGACCCATGCAGGTGCATATGATTATGCCTATATGCGTACTGTACCTAACATGGTGATCATGGCACCAAAAGATGAAAATGAATGTCGCCAGATGTTGCATACGGCATATCACTATAATGGACCAACTGCCGTACGTTATCCACGTGGTGTTGGTACAGGTGCTGAAATTCAACAGCAAATGACTGCTTTAGAAATTGGTAAAGCTGAAATCGTTGCGCAATTTAATCAGGACGCAGATCAGCAGATCAGTATCCTTGCTTTTGGTAGTCGTGTTGCAGCATCAGTTGAAGCAGCAGAATTATTTGCAAGTAAACATTCGGTTGCTGTACGTGTGGTCAACATGCGGTTTGTGAAGCCGTTGGATGAACAAATCATTCGTGATTTAACGCCTCGTACTCAACTGTTTGTAACTGTGGAAGAGCATGCGGTTATGGCGGGTGCGGGAAGTGCAGTAAATGAATTTTTAGCACAAGCTAAAATCATTAAGCCAATTTTAAATCTAGGTTTGCCAGATGCATTTTTACATCAAGCAACTCATCAGCAAATGCTTGCAGATTGTGGTTTAGATGGACAAGGGATTTTTGCTTCAATTGAGAAAGCTTGGTTATAGATCGCTAACGCTTTGTAAAATAGAAAATAATCTTTCGCAAACATTTTTTACCTAAAAGCCCTTATATTTGATAGAATATGAGGGCTTTTATGCATTATTCTTTGTCAAAATCTTCAAATTTGTAGTGGGTGTTCAATGGAACCTATGGTGGTTATGGCTGCGCGTGCGGCTCAAACAGTTGGTCAAGAGCTTTTAAAGGCACATCAAAATCGTCATAAACTCGATTTACAAGTTGAAGAAAAAGGCATTGATGGTCCAGTAACGCGTGTTGACCGTTACATCGAACAGCTTACAATTGATACACTTCGCAAAAGCTATAAAAACCACAGCTTCCTTGGTGAAGAGTTTGGTATGCAAGAAGGTAAAGGTCACGATGCAGATTGGTGCTGGGTGATTGATCCTTTAGATGGTACTCAAAACTTTATCAACGGTTTTCCTCATTTCTGTATTTCTATCGCTGTACAACATAAAGGCGTAACTCAGCACGGTGTGATCTATGATCCAGTGCGTGATGAATTATTCTCTGCAAGTCGTGGTCGTGGCGCAGTCATGAACCAACGCCGTATCCGTGTCAATGTTAAAGACTCTTTAGAAA
>CAZKJI010000207.1:0-3283 GCA_964553005.1 uncultured Acinetobacter sp.
CATTTTCGTAACGATAAACATGATGAATTAACTGTTTTACATCAATATTATTCACCTGAGCCAGCCAGTTCAGGACGCTGTCCGCATCTTCCGTCATAGCATACACTTCGGTTCGGTTGCATGTGGACACCACCACCATGTCTTTTAGCGAAGAATGCTGGCGTTGTTCAAGCAATAGCTGGGCTAATCGCTCTGCATTGAAAGCAATTTGTTCGCGAAGCTCAACAGAAGCTGTCTGATGGTTGACACCCAATGCAAAGAAAGACATATCAGATCATCATTTCGCTAAATTTATGTTATTGTGCAACATCGGTGTCATAAAAAGCATTACTTTGGATCAATAAAAATTGCGTCAGCTACATCGCCGTACCCATTTTAGCTGCAAGACGATTAGACGGTATTCTACCACAATCTTGTTGTTAGGTAGTATGAGCGCTTATGTCTCCGCACAAGCAATACACGATATGTATACTGATCAGAGCTTTGAACATGCCCTGCAACAGAGCATGGTTGCCGAATTTTCCCTTGCCTATGACGATATTGCAACAGCCCTGCACAATTATACTGTTCTCGCCATTCGCAGCAATTCCACCATCATTAAGCAACGTGCCTTAGATATTGCACTGGAATATAATGATCTACAAGCAGCTTTAGATATTGCCACCCACTGGGTTGAGCAGGAACCTAAAGATGTGCCTGCTTTGTTCTATTTATCGCATATTGCCCTGAAAACGCATGAATATGAACTTGCTGCCACAACACTCGACAAGATTTTAAATATTGACCCAACCGCCGATTTGGAACAAATTCTCGCAGGTATTGCACCTGAGCAGGCGCAAGATCGCGAAGTCCTGCTCAATGCCTTACGCGCAAGCAAGGAAAAGGACAACCCCTCTATTTTAGCGTTAATCGCGGGATTAGAGGCACAGGATGGCTTATATGAACAAGCACTGGGCAATATTAACCGCGCTTTACGCAAACGTTCAAAATCCACCAGCTTTATCCTGATGAAAGCCAACCTACTCATGGCTTTACGCGATGATGCCGCCACACAAAAATGGTTTGCCCAAGCCAGCCGTAAAAACAGGAATAACCTTGATGTCCGCTTGGCTGAAGCGCGTTACTACATCCAAATCAACCAGCAACAGGAAGCTTTAGACAAGCTTGAAAATATTATTAAAGACCATCCTCAGGCTGAGGAGGCTCTGTTTATTGCGGGCCTAACCAGTATTGACCTCAAGCAATATGAGAAAGCAGAACAATATCTGGTTGATTTACGCTCTTCGGCAAAATACCAGAATGAAGCCTATTATTATCTTGCAATTAATGCACAGCGCAAACAGCATTATGAAACGGCAAAGGCCTATTATCGCCTTGTTGATGGCAGCCTGTATATCGTGTCCCGCCGAAACATGATTGCGATTTTTGAAAAACAGGAACAACTGAATGATGCATTGCGTTTCCTGACTCAGGAACGGGTCAACTATCCTCAGCACGCCAGTTTTCTTTATCAGGCCCAAGCCGACATTTTAAAGAAAATGGACAATAAAAAGGCAGCCCTGACCCTGCTGGATGAAGCGATCAAGAACATTCCAGATGACCCAGAGTTGATTTATGCTGAGGTGTTATTGCTCGACCCATATACAGATCGGGATAAGCTCGATAAAACACTCAAACAGCTATTGGCAATCGAACCAAACAGTCCAACCTATTTAAATGCCTATGCCTATACTTTGGCATTGCAGAATCGCCGCTTAAAGGAAGCGCGCAAATATGCTGAACTGGCACTGGAATACGCACCAGAACAGGCTTCTATTCTGGATACACTTGGCTATATTGCCTTTTTACAAAATGATTTTGATACCGCAGTTCAGGCGCTGCAACAGGCTTATAGCATCAGCCTGAATGTGAATATTGGGATTCGCTATGCAAAGGCTTTATACATGCAAGGCTCATTGACGGAATTTAGCGATGTGTTACAGCAACTGAAACAAAAACATGCAAATGCCCCACAATTACAACAACTTGATGACCTAATCTTACCTGTAACCGTAAAAAAGAGTTAACCCCATGCGTTTGTTTACAAAAATATGTCTGGCCATGTGTAGCAGTAGTATGTTGTTTCTCACAGGATGTCAGCATTTGAGTCAACCGAATAAGGTGATTAGCTCACCACAACTACAGGATGAAAACAATTTTAGCCTACAGGGTAAAATTGGAGTACGCACCCCACAGCAATCAGGTAGCGCATTTTTTACATGGCTCCAGCAACAGGATCAGTTCGACATTGAACTCACAGGCATTTTAGGGGTAGGTAAAACCCAGATTCAGGGTAAGCCTGGAGAAGTCACATTGAATAGCGCAAAGACGGGCTTAATCACCGCAGCATCACCTGAAGAATTACTGGAAAAAGCCACAGGCTGGCAAGCACCGATCATGCATCTGGTTTATTGGGTTCAGGCCAGGCCTGCCACAGCAAATGCCCAGATCACTAAAGATGAAAACAACCGTTTAAAACAACTCATTGAAGATGGCTGGACGGTTGACTTTAGTTATAACAATACGCAGACCTTACCCAACAAGCTTTTATTGAAGCAGGCACTTGCGGAAGATAAAGAAAACCGTATTACAATGGTGATTCAGAACAGATAATCCAGATTCTTTTATGATCAGAGTCCCATCCCCTGCCAAGCTTAATTTATTCCTGCACATCGTGGGTCGCCGTGACAATGGCTACCATGAATTGCAGAGTATTTTCCAGTTGATTGATCTGTATGACTGGATCAGTTTTGAGACCATTGAGGAAGATCAGATTCAGATTGAGGGATTAGCAGAAGTAAAACTGGAACAAAACCTGATTTATCGCGCTGCGCAATACCTGCGCCCACACGCCAAGACACCCTGTGGATTAAAGATTTCAGTGGAAAAAAATATTCCGATGGGCGCGGGTCTGGGTGGTGGCTCATCCAATGCTGCAACCACACTGATTGTACTGAACCAGTTATGGCAATGTGGGTTAAATGATGAGCAACTTGCAGCCTATGGCGTGCAACTTGGCGCGGATGTTCCCATTTTTATTTTTGGGCAAAATGCATGGGCTGAAGGGATTGGTGAACATTTATCATTCATAGAGTTAGCTCAAAAACAATTCATAATTTTAAAACCTGACTGTTTTATCAGCACTCAACTGCTTTTTTCACAAAAAACATTGACAAGAGATACTAAGCCCACTACATTTTGCGCCTATCAGTTAGAACCTTCCAACTTTGGAAATAACTTTGAA
>CAZKJI010000208.1:0-3255 GCA_964553005.1 uncultured Acinetobacter sp.
CTCCTCTATTTATAGCTGCTGGCGCTTTTCTGGTAAGCGTTAGATGCCATTTTTAGGCTCTTCTAGCGAATAGTAGTGATGGAAATCGCCGCACGTCTGTAAACGACGATTTCGACGTACGACATTTATCGAGTGCATCACTAGCATTCGCTAGAAGAGCCCATTTTTATCATGAAACCCGGTTCGTGCTGCTGCCGGTGAACTTCCCCATTGTCGCCTCGCCCGCCGCACTGATGCCCTCGCGCACCAGCACCTTGCGCACGGTCAGCCACAGAATCTTCAGGTCAAGCCACAGGGAGCGATGGTCCACGTACCACACGTCCAGCTTGAACTTGTCGTCCCAACTCAGGGTATTGCGGCCATTGACTTGCGCCCAGCCGGTGACGCCGGGGCGCACCGCGTGGCGGCGTGCCTGTTCGGGCGAATACAACGGCAAATACTCCATCAGCAGCGGGCGCGGGCCCACCAGGCTCATGTCGCCCTTGAGCACGTTCCACAGCTCGGGCAGCTCGTCCAGGCTGGTAGCTCGCAAAAAGCGGCCAAAGGGCGTCAGGCGGTCGGCATCGGGTAACAGCGCACCATCGGGCCCACGCGCATCCGTCATGGTGCGGAACTTGACCATCAAGAACGGCTTGCCCTGCAGGCCCGGGCGCATTTGGGTAAAAAATACCGGGCTGCCCAGCTTGCGGCGCACCATCCAGATCACGACCAACAAGGGCAGGGCCAGCAGCAGCAGGGCGCAGGCTGAAGCGACGACGTCAAACAGCCGTTTCATCGGGCTGCTCCAGCGGGTTGTTGGGGTTGAAGGCGGGCTTGCAGGAACATATTTAGTATCAATTTGATAGCGGTTGGCGCTTTATCTTATTGGCCTATGCGCTGATTTTAATAAATATATTACCGAACTTACCTACCCCCTCCGCCAAGGCCAAATGCCCGCGGTAAAAGCGCTGGGCCTTTTCACCCATGGCGGCCAAGGCATCTGCGGGCATGGCGGCCAGTTGCTCGGCGGCGCGGGCCAAGCCTTCGGCGTTTTCGGACTCGGCTACCACGCCACCGCCCGACTGGCGCACCAGGTCTGCGGCATCGCCATCGACCGCCATCAACAGCGGCCGGCCCACCGTCATGTAGGCCTGGGTTTTGGAAGGGATGGTGATTTCAAACAGCGGGTCTTTGCGCAGGTGAACCAGCAAGGCATCGGCGGCATTCAGGTAGGCACCCACCTCGGCCATGGGCACGGGGGGCAAAAACACCACATTGGCCAGTTGCCGTTTGGCGGCTTCGGCCTTCAGCCGCTCCACCTCCACGCCGCCGCCCAACATCACCCAGCACACGCGGCTGCCGCGGGTTTGCAGCAAGCTGGCGGCATTCAGCACCGTATCCAAGGCCTGGGCCTTGCCCATGTTGCCGGCAAACAAAATGCGGAACTGTGCGGCCCCCGGGAAGGCGGCAGGCACCTGGCCCACGGGCGCGCCTAACGCAGCCTCGTCCGCCCAGTTGTAGATCACGCTGAGTTTGGAATCGGGCACGCCCCTTTGCTGCAACAAGCGTTTGAAACCCGGCGACAACACCACGATGTGGTCCATGCGGCGGTACACCCAGCGGCACACGCGCGCCACCATGTCCAGCGCCTTGGGGTTGTTCAGCATGCCCGTGGCCCGCAGGGTGTCGGGCCACATGTCCTGAATGTCGTAAACGACCGGAATGCGCCGAAACAGCTTGATCAGCGCCGCCGCCATCCCCACCGTCAATGGCGGGTGGTAGGCATACATGACATCAGCCCGCTTGGCCATGAGCACGCCATAGATCGTGGCAGAGGCCGCAAAGCTCGCGTAGTTGAGCACCCGCTTGATGGCCGACTGGTCGTGGTTGGGGTACAGCGGCACCCGGGTGATCTGCACGCCATCGATCACCTCGCGCTGCAGCCACTGGATGCGGTAGCCCGGATACACCTTGCCGCCGGGGTAGTTGGGGAAGCCAGTGAGCACCTCCACCTCAAACCCCTGGCGCACCAGCTCGCGTGCAAACACCAGGCCTTTGAAGGTGGGCTCGGGGTCAAACCACTGCGTGAGCAGCAACACGCGGGAGCGTCGCGGGGCGGTCATGAGGGCGCGCTCAATACTTCTTCCACACCACGCGGTTCACGTAGTCGGTGTAGCTGTGGATGATGCGCAGCACCTTGTCAGACACGTTGGGCATGCTGTAGTCAGCCACCGGGCGAATGCCGTGCGGGTTGCTGCGGTCATTGCCGCGTGGCTGGGTGGCCAAAATGGCCAGGCCCTGGCGTACCCGGTCCACCTCCAGGCCCACCATCATGGCGGCGGCTTCTTCCATGCCTTCGGGGCGCTCGTGCGCCTCGCGCAGGTTCAGCGCCGGAAAGTTGAGGATGCTGGCCTCTTCATTGATGGTGCCGCTGTCTGACAGCACCGCCCGCGCGTGCAGCTGCAGATGGTTGTAGTCATGAAAACCCAGCGGCTTCATCAGCCGCACTAGCGGATGGAACTGCGCCCCGGTCGCATCAATGCGTTTTTGCGTGCGCGGGTGGGTGCTGACCACCACGGGTAGGCCGTGGTCTTCGGCCACCGCGTTCAGCACGGCCACCAGCTTGGCAAAGCTGCGCTCGCTCTCGATGTTTTCTTCGCGGTGGGCGCTCACCACAAAGTAGCCTTCCTTGGTCAGTCCCAAACGCTGCAGCACATCCGAGGCATCAATCTGCGGGCGATAGTGGCCCAGCACCTCAAACATGGGGCTACCGGTCTTGATGACCTGGTCGGGCGGCAGGCCCTCGCGCAGCAGGTAGTCGCGGGCAATGGTGCTGTAGGTCAGGTTGATGTCTGCCGTGTGGTCCACGATGCGGCGGTTGATCTCTTCGGGCACCCGCATGTCAAAGCAGCGGTTGCCGGCCTCCATGTGAAAAATCGGCACCTTGCGCCGCTTGGCCGGAATCACGCTCAGGCAGCTGTTGGTGTCGCCCAGCACCAGCATGGCCTCGGGCTTTTCGGCCACCAGCAGGCCATCCATCTTGGCGATGATGTTGCCTATCGTTTCTGCCGCACTGCCCACAGCGGCATTCAAAAAGTGGTCGGGCTTGCGCAGGCCCAGGTCGTCAAAAAACACCTGGTTCAGTTCGTAGTCGTAGTTCTGGCCGGTGTGCACCAGCACATGGTCGCAATGCGCGTCCAGCAAGGGCAGCACGCGCGACAGGCGAATGATTTCGGGCCGGGTGCCGACCACGGTCATGACTTTGAGTTTTTTCAT
>CAZKJI010000209.1:0-3254 GCA_964553005.1 uncultured Acinetobacter sp.
TTGCTCATGGAGCTAAAAAACCAGTAGGCAATCCTATTTTCAAATAAGCATTGCCTCGTTCCGCAATGCTTATTTCACCACGCCCATGTATTGATAGGAGGTGTTTTTCTTGCCGTAACGTAGATACTTTCCTTGAGGTTTATAGTTTTTATCCAGCAACATAATATCAATATTATTCTTCAAGCTTTTGTCTGTACGGATGTCATCAGGTGTCTCATCCGAGCTTTCATGGTTTACAGTCAAAATCGACCTGAATGGCATCAAGCAGTGCTTTATGAGGTTCCCAATCTTATTTCTTCAAAATAAAAAAATAAAAAAGCGTAGCCCATCCTCTACGCTTCTCATTTAAAGATACTATTTAGCCAATACGACGTTTTAAACCAGTCAACTGTAAAATACGCGTTGAAATTTCTTCAATCGACATTTCAGTGACGTTCAAATACTTAATACCTTCAGAAATATAAATACCCTCTATGGCACGTAATTCCATTTGGCACTGACTAAAACTTGCATAACGACTATTGGCTTTTCGTTCGCTACGAATAGCGACCAATCGCTCAGCATCAATCATTAAACCAAAGAGCTTATTTTTATGTGCTCGTAGCACAGCAGGTAGACGATTATCATCTAAATCTTCTTCAGTTAAAGGATAGTTCGCAACACGAATTCCAAACTGTAATGATAAATAAATCGAGGTTGGTGTTTTCCCAGATCGAGAAACGCCAACTAAAATCAAGTCAGCTTTATCATAATGACGAGTTCGAGCACCATCATCATTGTCTAATGCAAAATGTACTGCATCAATACGAGCCTTATAAGATTCAGAATCTGTTACAGCATGGGTCTGTCCAACTAAAGTTGTTGGTGGTGTCCCCAACTCTTGCTCGAGTTTACTAATTAATCCCTCGAAAACATCCAAATTTACGGCTTTAGCTGTATTAATAATTTCACGAACATGTGGGTCTACCAATGTGTCAAAAACAAGTGGTAAACATCCATCTCTTGATTGGCATCCATTGATGTCAACCACCACATTCATTGCAGCTTCTTCAGTGGTAATATAAGGCATAATATGAATATCAAAATCGACATTCGGAAATTGCGCAAGTAGTGAATGTCCAAGGGTTTCTGCGGTAATTGCAGTACCATCCGAAATAAAAAATACACTCCGTTTAATTTGTTTACTTTCGGGCATCAAAATTCTCCTTAAACATTTGTCTTAGTGCACTATAATCTTTATAGTAAACTCATCTAACATGACTGTCGCTTAGTAAACACTATATCTAGGCACTTTCGTATAATTTCATACCAATGATAGTCATTCATACTGCAAAAAAAGTGGAGTAAATACTTTGGAAGCGCGCGTAATCGGTCTGGAAAAATTAGGGAAACACGATGTCGAACTCGTAGGTGGGAAAAACTCATCTTTGGGTGAAATGATCAGCCATTTATCCAATGCTGGTGTATCGGTACCTGGTGGTTTTGCAACAACTGCTGCTGCCTATCGTGAGTTCTTGGATCAAAGCGGCTTAAATGCTCGAATTCAGGCTGAACTTGAGCAGCTAAATGTTGATGATGTAAACGCACTTATAGAGACAGGCGCTAAAATCCGTAAATGGATCGTTGATACCCCACTTACTGCTAATTTAGAACAAGAAATTCGTGACGCGTTTACAGCACTTTCAAACGGTAATCCAGACATCGCTGTTGCTGTACGTTCTTCTGCGACTGCAGAAGATTTACCTGATGCTTCTTTTGCAGGACAACAAGAAACTTTCTTAAATATTCGCGGAATTGATAACGTTCTTATCGCGATTAAAGAAGTTTTTGCTTCGCTTTATAATGACCGTGCCATCGCGTACCGTGTACACCAAGGTTTTGAACACAGTGTTGTTGCCCTATCTGCGGGTGTACAACGTATGGTTCGTTCAGAGACTGGTGCTGCAGGTGTAATGTTTACGCTTGACACAGAATCTGGTTTCCGTGATGTGGTATTTATTACCGCATCATACGGTCTGGGTGAAATGGTTGTTCAGGGAGCTGTTAACCCTGACGAATTCTATTTATCAAAACCATTGTTAAATGCAGGTAAACACTCAGTTTTACGCCGCAATCTCGGTTCTAAACACCAAAAAATGATTTATGGTGAAGAAGGCGCTGCGGGTAAATCTGTTGTTGTGGTTGATGTTGAAAAACCAGAGCGTCAACAATTCGCATTAAATGATCATGAATTACATGAACTTGCTAAACAAGCATTGATTATTGAACAACATTACGGTTCGCCAATGGACATCGAATGGGCGAAAGATGGTGATGATGGTCAAATCTACATCGTTCAAGCACGTCCTGAAACTGTTAAAAGCCGTCAAAATGTCGGCACAATGGAACGTTACCTATTAAAACAACGTGGCACAGTCATCTGTGAAGGTCGTTCAATTGGTCAACGTATCGGTTCGGGCAAAGTTCGTGTCGTAACTTCAATTAAAGAGATGGATAAAGTACAAGACGGTGATGTACTTGTATCAGACATGACTGACCCAGATTGGGAGCCAGTAATGAAACGCGCCGCAGCGATTGTGACCAATCGTGGTGGCCGTACTTGTCACGCTGCAATCATTGCACGTGAGTTAGGTGTACCAGCAATCGTAGGTTGTGGTAATGCAACAGAAGTATTAACCGATGGTCAAGAAGTCACTGTTTCGTGTGCTGAAGGTGATACAGGCTTTATCTATGAAGGCGCATTAGATTTTGAGGTGCAACGTAACTCAATTCACTCAATGCCAAAACTTCCATTTAAGATTATGATGAATGTTGGTAATCCAGACCGTGCATTCGACTTTGCTCAAATTCCAAATGAAGGGATTGGTCTTGCACGTCTTGAATTCATCATTAACCGTATGATCGGTGTACATCCTAAAGCGCTTCTCAATATTGACAGCCTACCACGTGAAACGCGTGCTGCTGTAATGACACGTACATCAGGTTATTCTTCGCCAATCGAATTCTATGTAGAAAAATTAGTTGAAGGTATTTCAACACTTGCAGCTGCATTTGCGGAAAAACCAGTCATCGTTCGTATGTCTGACTTTAAGTCAAATGAATATGCAAACTTAATCGGCGGTAAATTATACGAGCCAGAAGAAGAAAACCCGATGTTGGGTTTCCGAGGTGCAAGTCGTTACGTATCTGACAACTTCCGTGACTGTTTTGAGCTTGAGTGCCGTGCTTTGAAGAAAGCCCGTGATGAAATGGGT
>CAZKJI010000210.1:0-3238 GCA_964553005.1 uncultured Acinetobacter sp.
TTTCGTATAATCTTGATTATGTTAAATTGAGTACATGATACTTTAAGTTCATAAACCTCCTTGCTTAACTTAAAATCAATAACTTATATAAAATAACATTTCACATTCAGTTCACTTTTAAAGTGTCCAAGTTAGATGCGATTCTCTGTTCATTTGTTTGTGAAATTTGGTGTCCATTAGAAAAAGAATCTGCATACCAACCACATACTATTATTAAACCATTTTTTGGGTAAATAATTTTTTATATGATCCATATCATTTAAAATACTTTGTGTAAATCCTCTAAATTTATTGGCTGATGGTGATTTACCTAAATTAAATTCAATAGTATTATTTTGAGAGTTAAATTCAAACCATAGAAATCCAAGTAAATTAGAGTTTAAGTCTTTGACTTCAAAAAAGTATTCATAGCCTAACTCAGCCCCTACATTGAGATGACCACCTCCAAAAGTCTTTGGATTTTGAAGTAAAATTTTGATATTTTGGTCAATTACTGGTTTAGGTCGTTTGTGATAAGTGTAAATCATTATTATTAACTCGTATTTTAATTAATTGATATAGGCCTTAGCACCTAACAACTTAACTACGCTACAGATGCCATATATTCCTTAATAGATAGATTAATGACATCTTGGGTTTGCTTGGTAGCTGCTATGATTTGCTTAAAGGTTATAGCAGTATCATTGAGATAGTTTGCTTCGAGCATCTGATGATAATCAGTTTCCAGCTGCTGCATACCTTCAGCATTAGGAAGTAATAAGAAGTTACCCTGTAGGCATTGATCATAATGTGCATAGGATGCATTGAAAAAAATATTTTTAAGTCTAACTACATCCTTGAGTAAAAGTACATCTTGAGTGGCTTCTCTACCAATCTCGTGTTTAGACAAAGCCATCAGATCAAACCAATGCCGTGATAGGCGCTCTGCAGACTGCCTTACGCCACGATGACACTCTACATGTATCAATGTGGCTTTTTCCCAAAAAGTCCGCATTGGTGAGAGTACAGTGACATTTCTCGAGGGGAATTCAAACTCTTCAATCGCATCTGCTAGATAAGGTTTTACTAGATGTATGGCATTTGGATTAATGATGTTACGACCACCAAATTCAATTAAAACATATTCAAGCATATATGGCTTTTGCCCATCCCGCTCAACTACAGAGGGATAAACGAAATTGATACAGTCACCTTCCTCACTCACATTTACCTGAAATACATCACCCCGAGGTAGTATTTTTAATTGCTCACGCAGATACGGTGCGACTACATCCTCTACATAGGATCGAACCTCGCCTTTTAGCGACTCATTCATTCTGCGACGTGCACTAGAACCCAGGCTATCTGGAGCAGTTTGACCTTCATCCAGATTTAGGCTCTTAGCCGCCTCGAACTGACGGTAATCAAGTGTAATATCGATATCTTCTGAAAAGCGATCGATCAAGTTAAATACTTTGGAAAGCGAGGTACCACCTTTAAAGGCCATATCCAACTTATGCGGCATTTCAAACAGTTGTTTAAGCACCCAGCATACCCACACATCTTTTTCAGCAATAGCCATTTCACGGTACGGCTGAACCGACATGAAGTATCTTAGGATTTCAGCTTGATCCTTTTCACTGAGGTGCAAAAACTTTTCAGGCATAATTGTTTTCCGATATAACTGCCCTCTTCATCCAACTTGGTAATGGAGAGTTTTTTAGTTGCTCAAATTGTTGTTCATTCAGACGTGACTTAATTTTCTGAATCACTTGTTCATTCACTAGTTCTTTACCTAAGTAATGCATTGCGGCAATAGCCAAACCTACTTCAGTCCCATGAGCCTGGAATAGTTTCTTGTTACTGGAATGGACAAGCTTAACCTTTGCACCTGCAATTTCGAGCTCACGGGTTATACCGGTAGTGTAGTAAATCTTTTTCATTGGTATCTGGGTACTCAGACCAAGCCAGTTTGCCGCTGTAGCACCGTGAACCTGCAGTACTTCTTTATTTTTCTTGCTGATTACCTTAATAACCTCATTTACATTCGGAGGTAATGATTTTCCTTTCAAAACCTTGCTGTACTCAGGTTTATAATAGATACCATTTTGAATACGCTGAATCTCACCCTCTCTAACCATACGAGAGAGGGTTCGTAAAACGGTTTCATGATTGCCTTGCACGCGCATTTGGTCTGCAGCAAATATACGGCCAGGTTTATATTTCTGAATTTTGTTTTTGACTGATTGGGACACATTAAGGCTATTTCTAACACCTGATGACGAAGCATTAGAAGACTGTGAATTAATATTCATGGCGTTCACCCTATTTATGATCTTACCTCTTAAATAGTACTATATTTTCAGACATATAGTACATAAATCATGTATATATTTTCGGACAATTAATTTATTAAAATTTATTAATATACAAGGTTTTATTTTATTTTTTTAGGGGCTATTGACATTTACTGTGCAAAAAAAAAGCGAGGAAGTAGAATTTAATCGCCAAACCAAATCTACTCATCGCTATGCCTTGTACAATGTTGACTGATCAACACTGGTCTAAGTTAGAAACTATTTTCCGTAATTTTCGTATTTATCTCAAACAAAATCTTCGAAATTTTATTGAAGCTATTCTTTATAGAATCCGTACAGGTTGCCCATGGCGGGATTTACCCCCTGCCTTCGGAAAGCCAAACTCCATATTCAAGAAATTTTCTCGGTGGTCGAAAGACAATAAGTTATTAAAAATATTTAAGTTAATTTCGTCTGATGCTGATCTAGAGTGGGTGTTTATTGATGGTAGTCATGTGAGAGCTCATCAGCATGCTACAGAAATCAAGGATCAGGCGCTTTCAAAAAGTATCGGTGGAAACAGTTCTAAAATTCATTTGGCGGTTGATTCTCACTGAAACCCTATTCAATTTCTGATAGAGGATGGCACGACCCATGATGTAAAAGTGGCACCGAAATTAGTCGACAGCCTAGACCTGAAAGAGACAGAAATTCTCTGTGCCGATAAAGGTTATGACTCTGAACCCTTGAGAGAACAAATAGAAAAAACGGGTACTCAAGCCAATATTCCCAAGAAATCCAATACCCTTTCAAATAATGATCATATGGATTGGTATTCATATAAAATCAGGCATTTAGTTGAGAATGCCTTTGCTCGATTAAAGCACTTTAGAGGAATTGCTACACGCTATGACAAGCTAAAGCAAAGTTATGAAAATTCTGTTGCCTTAGCTTGCATCTTT
>CAZKJI010000211.1:0-1464 GCA_964553005.1 uncultured Acinetobacter sp.
CCAATGCTTAAACCTAAAAATTCGAATAAAGGACGGTTTAACTCGGCATCACGCTGTGCCAGATAGTCGTTCACGGTAATGACGTGAACACCCTGACCACTCAATGCATTGAGGTAACAGGCCAGTGTACCCATCAGGGTTTTACCTTCACCCGTACGCATCTCGGCAATTTTACCTTCGTGTAAGGTGATACCACCAATCAACTGCACATCGTAGTGACGCATGCCCATAACACGCTTTGCCGCTTCACGGCACACCGCAAAGGCTTCAGGCAATAATTTATCTAGACTTTCACCGTTCTGAAAACGTTGTTTGAATTCTGGAGTTTTTGCAGAGAGGTCTGCATCGCTAAGAGCAGATATCGTTGGTTCAAGCGCATTGATTTGTTCAACAATTTTACGCATGCGTTTGAGCTCACGCTCATTTTTTGTACCGAAGATACCTCCGATCAGACTTGCCAACATGAATAAACTCTCTAATCCTGTTTGTTATAGGGTTTGTCGTAAAGATCAACAAACTCTAGGTCGGTTAATTTTTTCTTGGTTGTTATTATGGAGCCAGAAATAAGAACTACAAGTGCTTTGCATCCAAACAGGTAAAAAAATCTGCGAGGCGATTCTGACAGGCATAACCAAAGAGCGTTAATGTAGCAAATTTGCATTTAAGTTACATCGATTTGCCTATGAAATTCTGATCATTTTTTTATCCTCAACACCTCACCTATATATGAAAAACTTATAATCAAATAAAAAAACAATGATTTGATTCATATATAAATTGGCGCATAGTAAGAAGACACAGCATCAGATAAGCAGAATGAGGAGACCAAGAATGAGCTTACGTTTAGGTGATATAGCCCCAAATTTCCAACAAGAATCAAGCGAGGGCCTTATTGATTTTTATGAGTTTTTAGGAGATGGCTGGGGAATCCTGTTTTCACACCCCGCAGATTATACCCCTGTTTGCACCACTGAGCTTGGTTATACTGCCAAGCTGAAAGATGAGTTTGCCAAACGTGGTGTCAAGGCCATTGCACTGTCTGTAGATGATGTTGAATCACATAAGGGCTGGATTCAGGACATTAACGAGACCCAGAACACCACAGTGAATTTCCCGATTATTGCGGATAAAGACCGCAAGGTGTCTGAGCTTTATGGCTTCATTCATCCAAATGCCAGCGAAACCTTGACTGTACGTTCACTGCTGATTATTGATCCGAACAAGAAAGTTCGCCTGATCATTACCTATCCTGCCTCAACAGGTCGCAACTTCAATGAAGTGTTGCGTGTAGTGGATTCACTGCAACTGACTGACAAGCATAAAGTGGCGACTCCAGCCAACTGGCAACACGGTGAGGATGTGGTGATTGTGCCATCACTGAAAGATGAAGAGGAAATCAAGCAGCGCTTTCCTAAAGGTTATAAAGCGGTGAAACCTTATTTAAGACTGACACCACAGCCTGAG
>CAZKJI010000211.1:1564-3206 GCA_964553005.1 uncultured Acinetobacter sp.
AAAACGAGCAACGCTCGTTCCTGAGAAGCGACTAAAGCTTCGCAAGAAGACGAACAGCTATGCTGTGAGTTAAGAGATTGAAGCCGATTAAACGCTTCAAGTGAAGCGCAAGACAAACGAAGTGCATAGTAATAAAAAATTTTCCCTAAATTCAATGGAATTTAGGGAATGTTTAATCTTGGTATTTTCCAATCAATAGGCTATAAGAATAATTCAATTCCAAACACAACAAAAATCACCATGATCTACAATATCCATCATCTCACTTGTGGCAGCTTCTGCCCTGTTTGCGCCCCTATGTTTGGACAAAAAGGCTGGAAAGCCCATTTAGTCTGCCACTGCCTACTGGTTGAGACTGATCGGGGGCTGGTCCTGATTGATACAGGTTTGGGTACACAAGATTATTTACATACTCAACAACGTCTAGGCTCATTGCTGACCAAATTCGGCGCGATTGTGCCCGATATTCATTTGAGTGCTTTCCACCAGATTCAACAGCTTGGTTATAGGCTGGATGATGTAAAACACATTTTTGTTTCACATCTTGACTTTGACCATGCAGGCGGAATTTCGGATTTTCCAAATGCAACCGTGCATGTATTGGCCTCTGAATTTAATGCCACTCAATCTTTATCACTCAAAGGGAAAAATCGTTATAAAACAGAACAGTTTAAATATCATCGTTACTGGAACTTTGCTGAACAGGCTGATGGTGAAGCATGGTTTAATCTGCAAAAAGTCAAGGGATTACCTTTATTTCAGGATGAAATCCTGATGGTTCCCCTGATCGGTCATACGCTTGGACATAGTGCGATTGCAGTCAAAAAACAGAATGGCTGGATTTTGTTCTGTGGAGACGCCTATTTTTCCCATTTGGAACTCAACCCTAAAAACAGCTTAAGAGCATTGGACCTTACAGAACGATTACTGGCTGAGGATAACCAGCAACGTTTACACAACCTGAAGCAATTACAATATCTGGCTCAACATGAACCGAGCATTGAGTTAATTTGTGCACATGATCCAGTTGAATTCAATCGTTATCAATAATATGCAAAAGACACTGATTACTGTTATTTTCATTTCAAGCCTGAGCTTGGGTGGTTGTATGAAACACGCGAGTCTGGGAGAGCATCAAAGACCCCAGCACTGGGGATCACTGATTTCAGATACGCATAATTTTTACCAGATCAGTCAGAATGTTTTTCGTAGTGAACAACCCAGCAACGAATTGATTCCTTTGCTGAAAAAATATCAAATCGCCACTGTCATCAACCTGCGCGCAAGAAATGAGGATGCCAAAGTTTTAAGGGATCAGCCATTTAATCTGGTGCATATTCCCATCAATACCTGGTCGATTGATCGGAACGACTTGCTTGAAGCCATGCAGACCATTCAAACGGCGAAGCAACACAACCAGAAAGTTCTGGTACATTGCTATCATGGTTCTGACCGCACAGGTGCGACCATTGCCATGTATCGTATTATTTTCGAGAACTGGTCAATTGAGGATGCAGTAAAAGAAATGAAACAAGGCGGTTATGGTTTCCATATCATCTGGAAGAACATTGACCAGCTTTTTACTCCTGAAAATGTAAAATGGATTCAACAGCAACTGTTGAATCCATCCCCAAAATAAGCA
>CAZKJI010000212.1:0-3140 GCA_964553005.1 uncultured Acinetobacter sp.
TCGTCGAGCTCAGTCCTTTGAACAACGATTCTTCTCAACTTCAGCGTGGACTAAAAAACCGCCATATCCAGCTCATTGCGATGGGTGGAGCAATTGGTACGGGCTTATTTTTAGGTTCTGCACAGGTGATCCAGTCTGCTGGACCATCCATTATCTTGGGTTACGCGATTGGTGGCTTGATTGCCTTTTTAATCATGCGTCAACTCGGTGAAATGATTGTTGAAGAACCTGTTGCAGGTTCATTTAGCCATTTCGCCTATCAGTATTGGGGTAAGTTTCCAGGCTTCCTGTCAGGCTGGAACTATTGGGTATTGTATATCCTTGTTGCCATGAGTGAGCTGACGGCGGTCGCCAAATATATTAATTACTGGTGGCCTCATATTGCCGCCTGGCAGTCGGTGCTGTTCTTCTTTGTCATCATTACCGCGATTAACCTGACCAATGTAAAATTTTATGGTGAATCAGAATTCTGGCTTGCCATTATTAAGGTCACGGCCGTGGTTGCCATGATCCTGTTTGGCCTGTTCCTGCTCTTTACCGCAGATGCCAATTCAACCGCCTCATTTAGCAACCTGTGGGCGCATGGTGGATTTTTCCCAAATGGCTTCGATGGCCTGTTCTATATGCTGGCATTCCTGATGTTTGCCTTTGGTGGGATTGAATTGATTGGTATGGCAGCAGCCGAAGCCAATGATCCAAAGAAAACCATTCCTAAAGCGATCAATCAGGTTGTGTTCCGTATTCTGATTTTCTACATCGGTTCACTCACAATTTTATTATCACTTGTGCCCTGGAATCAGTTGGATTTAGGCGGTCTGGATAAAAGCCCATTTGTGATGATCTTTAGCCAGATGGGAATTGGCTGGGCAGCACACTTACTCAACTTTATCATCCTGACGGCTGCTTTATCGGTCTATAACAGTGGTATGTATGCCAATAGCCGTATGCTGTACGGTCTGGCTCAGCAAGGCAATGCGCCTAAAGTGTTTGCCAAGACCAATAAACAGGGCGTACCTGTACCTGCTGTTTTACTGTCTGCCTTATTGATCTTTGGCTGTGTGTTGTTGAACTACTTTGTTCCAGAAGATGCACTGGGGCACTTGATGTATGTCGTTGTTGGCGCACTGGTTCTAAACTGGGCCATGATTAGCCTGACACATTTGAAATTCAAGGCAATGACTAGAACAAAAGGCTTGAAAACCAGCTTCCCTGCCTTATGGTCTCCATTCAGTAACTATCTGGTCTTGGCATTTATTGCTGTGGTGTTGTACATCATGTGGCAGCAAGGCTTCAAGGAATCCGTATTAATGATTCCAATCTGGATTGTATTAATGTTTATTCTATACAAAGTGCTTAACCTGCAAGCTAAAAAATAAACAGTTAGTCAGTTGTAAAAAAGTGATTGCCCATGCAATCACTTTTTTGTTTATGCTTTTTCATTTACAATCATCGCACTATGCGCTTATAGCTTAACTGGATAGAGCAGTTGCCTCCTAAGCGACCGACGTGGGTTCGAGTCCCGCTGAGCGCACCATTTACCTTAGTGCTAAAATGCTGTTCGGGATAAAATTAACTTCTTCCACTTAATGCCAACAGCCAATTAATCCTGCTCAACAGAGATCAGAAATGTAGGTCATTATTTTTTCTGGATTTTTCAGATCAAATGGAATTGCCCTCAAAAATGCCCCATCGCTTTGTACATTAAACTTAAAACTTATGTAGCTAATTGTGCCTGATTTACAATCGGTTTTACCCCCGTAGAATCAGTTAATGGCAACATCACCACCCTTAAAAATATATTTTTTGCTGTAGGCAGCAAAGAAATGTTAACCAACAAAGTGTTGTTCATTACTATCGAATATAGTGTATCACGCCAAACCCCAAACTGATTTCAGGGTAGTGTTCCTACTTACTGACAGGCAAAACACTAAAGCCATATTTTTTAAATACGGTTTTCGCCTGCCCACTTTGCAGGAACTGGTAGAATTTTACTGCATTTGGATTTTTCCTGATCAAGCCAACAGGATAAATAATGGGTGGATGGGTGTTTTCAGGGAACACGCCTGCAACGATCACATCTTTACTAATCGCAGCATCCGTTGCATAAACAATTCCCATCTGACATTCGCCACGGGCAACAAAGTTCAGTGCCGCACGGACATCTTCAGTTTCAACCAAACGTGGCTGCACCTTTTCCCACCAACCGAGTGAGCTTAATGCCTGTTTGGCATATTTACCCACAGGAACACTTTTGGTATCGCCTGTACAGAGCTTGCCCTGCACAATTTGGGTAGGATCAAATTTCTGATCCATTTTAATCTTAATCGGACGGTCTTTAGGGGAGATCAATACCAGACGATTACCCAACAAGTTAATGCGATCATTCCCTGCCACCAGTTGTTTATTCTGTAGATAATCCATCCACTGAATATCGGCAGAAATAAACACATCGGCTGGTGCGCCCACTTCAATCTGTTTGGCCAGAGTTGAAGAACCTGCATAGGAAGTTTTGACCTCAGTCTTGTTTTTCTGTTTATAAATGACCTCAAGGTCATTGAGGGCATTGGTCAAACTGGCAGCAGCATAGACAGTCACCGTATCTGCTGCTGAAACATGGTTACTTAAAATAAGACCTCCACTGAACAGAGCGATAAACAGGCCATTCTTTTTAAAATTGGTAAACATCGTTTTATCCTTTATTCAGCTCGTTATATTTGCATAAACCCAATGATAAGATGCTCAATACAAAAGCAAAAATGATACCAACCATCATTTTAATGCCGCTTATAAAATCTGGAATTTCAACATTAAGGGGGACTTTCAAACAGTCTATAGGTAAATCTCGAGGTGGAATGACCTGTAAAATTCTTGCCTTAGTGGATAGTCTAGGCAACCTCATTAAGTTTCGATTAATGCCTGGTCAATATCACGATTTAGTAGAAACCAAACCTTTAATTGAAGATGTTGATTTTCAAGCATTACTAGCGGATAAAGCATTTGATGCAGATTGGCTTATTCAAGAACTCAATGAACGTAAAGTGAAAGTGGTGATCCCACCCAAATCTAATCGAAAAGTAATGAGAGCATTTGATACGACTATGTATAAATGGCGTCATCTCATTGAAAACTATTTCTGTAAG
>CAZKJI010000213.1:0-3109 GCA_964553005.1 uncultured Acinetobacter sp.
ATAAAAATCATCTGCTACCACAGAGAATCTATAAATGATAGTGCGTAAGTCCTATGTATATCAAATTCGGCAAGAAATTGATCAAACTCCTCACCTGAGAACTCATTTTTCCAGTCAGTAAATCTTAAAAAATCTTGTTGTAATGACATCATGTCTATATCTAGTAAGCTATTGTTTTATAGTGTATATCATGTTGTTTTATATCTTACAATGAATGAAGTTGAAAAAAATATTCTTTCATTACACTCAAATAAACTCTTGCTATAATATTGTGAAAATACTCCCTGTTGCTTGTAATGATGACCGACTTATTAATTCCAAATGACGAATATGACCGCCGTTTTGCAGGTGTCGCCAAAATTTATGGAGAAAATGCATTTTCGCATTATGAACACAGTCATGTCATGGTGATTGGGATTGGTGGCGTTGGCAGTTGGGCGGTTGAGGCACTGGCACGTACAGGCATTGGTGAACTGACGCTGGTGGATATGGATGTGGTAGCAGCATCAAATATTAACCGTCAATTGCCAGCGATGAGCTCAACACTCGGACAAGAAAAAATTGAAGTGATGGCGGAGCGTTGTCGCCAGATCAATCCACGCATGAAAGTAAACGTGATTGATGACTATCTCACACCTGAGAATGTCAAGGAAATCCTGAACCCTGTCCCAACCATCGTTTTAGACTGTATTGATGATGTCAAGGCCAAGTTGGCTTTGATGCTGCACTGCCGTTTTAACAAAATTCCGTTGATCGTTTCAGGCGGTGCAGGTGGAAAACTTGACCCGCTCAAGATTCGGGTGGCGGACTTGTCTAAAACAGAACAGGACCCAATGCTTGCCAAACTTCGTACTCAACTACGTTCCAAAGGCATTTGTAAAAAGCCAAAAGACAAGTTTGGAATTACCTGCATTTACTCCATCGATAATCCGTTTTCAAGTGCTGATGTCTGTGCAACTGCAGGTTTACGCTGTGGTGGTTATGGATCGGCGGTGGTGGTGACTTCAAGCTTTGCAATGGTTGCGGTGGCTGAAGTCCTGAAGAAGCTGGATAAAATCAGGGCTTAAATAGCCCGATAAATTAAGCCTGTGGATATTGTGGTGTCAGACGGTAATAGCTATAGGTCACATTCGGGTCTTTGTACACGTCATAGCTGGTTTGCTTAAAATCAGAAACCCATTGCGAACCTGTAAAACCTGCAATATGTCCATAACGATGCTTCTTGGTGCGATGAATAATATAAATGTCACCTGGTTGTGGATTATTAAACTCAGGCGTGATTTTTTGATAGCCAATCTGCTGCAAGGTACGACCCCAATCTGATGCGGCAATCGGATGCTGAACAATATTGGCACCCGCAGATTGCAGGGCGATCCTAACGAATTTGGCGCATTGAGATGAGCTACGGTAAGAAGCCCGCGTGGTTAGCTTTTGAGAAAACTTGCTTACATCAATGGTTGGCGTTGATGGCAGCCTTGGCATCTCCCGATAAGGAATCACCAGTTGTTGTGCTGGTGGATAAATCATGCTGTGGTCAACTGAAGGTACATCATAAATCATTGTAAATCTCTACCGCATTTTCAAAACAACTGAACGTATGCCAGAATCCGTACGCGGCACATAGTAAGCGATAAATTTTAAAAAAACCAAAATGTAATGTAATAATATAACAATTAAGCCTTCTTATAATAAATTATTTAAGAAAACTTTTTGAAGATTTTCTTAATTTTAAATAGGTTATATTTCCATAAATTTGAATCTTAATATTTGTAAAATGATATTTCTTGTTGTGATTTATGTCACATTTTTGTGGAACATCAATCAGAATTGATGTTCTTTGATGTAGTCTTCAGTACGTTGCATGGCTGCCTGAATATTTTGAATGGCATTTTCAATGTCGGCGATGGTTTTGGCATTGCCGCCACTTAATGCTTGTCGCCATTTACGAGCGCCTGGCAAGTTCTGAAATAAGCCCAGAATATGGCGTGTGATAATGGAAAGGGGAGCGCCCTCAGCGACACGCTGGTGAATATAGGGCATCATCTGCTGCATGATGTCAAAACGATCGGGTGCTTCTAAATTCCACAATTGACCCAGTTCAGCCAATAAATAAGGATTGTGGTAGGCTTCGCGACCAATCATCACACCATCGACATGCTGTAAATGTTGCTGGGTTTCTTCAAAGGTCTTGATACCGCCATTAATCTCAATGGTGAGGTGAGGGCGTTCCTGCTTGAGGCGATAGACATCTTCATAACGCAAGGGCGGTATTTCACGGTTCTCTTTTGGAGACAGGCCCTGCAAAATGGCAATCCGCGCATGTACAATGAAGTGAGTGCAACCCGTTGCCGCGACAGTATCAACAAAATGCAGCATTTCTTCATAAGACTGCATATCATCAATCCCGATGCGATGTTTCACGGTAACAGGAATCGACACGGCTTTTTGCATACTGTGAATACATTCAGCCACCAAGTTTGGTTCAGCCATCAAACATGCGCCAATCTTATTGTTCTGGACACGATCACTTGGACAGCCGACATTCAAGTTGACTTCGTTGTAGCCCCAATCTTCAGCCATTTTGGTACAGGTCGCCAGTTCCTGTGGATTTGAGCCACCAAGCTGTAACACAATAGGATGTTCTTCCTTGTTGAAATCCAAATGACGATTTGCACCACCATAAATGATCGCGCCTGTGGTCACCATTTCGGTATAAAGCACTACATTTGGATTAAATAGACGGGCAAAGAAACGATAATCTTTTGTTGTCCAATCCATCATGGGCGCAACACTGATGCGAGGTTCTTTAGTGATTTCAATGGTTTTTTTGATATTCATATTAAAAAACATACCTTTACAGTGTTGCTAATTTTGGGTTGTTTCGATTTTTTACGCCTCATTTCGCACCATTATTTTTGAAATTTACGCCAAATTACGCCATTATGGTCTCAATAACGAGTTGGGGCGTAAATCATGGGGACAATTTCACAACGCAAATTGGCGGATGGAACAATACGCTTTCGTGCTGAAATTAGAATAAGCCGTAAAGGCATGGCAAATTTCAAAGAGAGTAAAACGTTTAGTTCAATGCGACTTGCCCAAAAATGGT
>CAZKJI010000214.1:0-3107 GCA_964553005.1 uncultured Acinetobacter sp.
TGTGTTGCGGTTTCATCTAAGAAAGCCTTTTGTTCATCCGACATCCCTGTGGTGCCAATCACCATTGCAACACCTGCCTCACGGCATAACTTTAAGTGTTGTTCAGTGGCAACAGGCGCAGTGAAATCAATCACGACATCACAGTCTTTTAAAACTTCACTTAAACTTCCCACAATCTTGACGCCGATGTTGCCCATCCCTGCAAGTTCCCCTGCATCTGCACCCACCAAACTGCTTTCTGGACGTTCAACAGCTGCTGCCAGTTGGTAGCCTGCTTGTTGTACTGCTTGAATCAGAATACGCCCCATGCGTCCGCCTGCACCCAAGATTCCAATGCGTGGAGAAGTCGACATAATTTTTCCTAGTCTTTTATTTAAACAATTGAGCTACTATAGCAAAACTCTGTGTCTACGCTAAAAAATTCCCATAAAAAACCTGCCGCAGCAGGTTTTTTATTGATACTAATTAATCAAACAAGCGATCAAAGAAAGATTTTTTCTTTGGTGATGCAGCATGACCATCACCATCAAAAGACGCTTGCAGCTCTTTCAACAATTCACGTTGACGACTGTTTAAATTCACAGGTGTTTCTACCACGATACGGCACAATAAGTCACCGACCATGCTGCTACGTACAGGACGAACACCTTTACCACGTAAGCGGAATAGCTTACCTGTTTGAGTACCTTCTGGAATTTTTAAGCTGACACGACCATCAAGCGTCGGGATTTCAATTTCTTTGCCCAATGCAGCATCAGCAATACTGACTGGTACATCCATATAGAGATCTGCACCGTCACGTTGGAAGACTTCGTGTTCACGAACTACGACTTCAACGTATAAATCGCCCGCTTGACCATCACGAATCGCTTCACCTTTACCTGTTAAGCGAACACGATCGCCATTGTCCACACCTGCAGGAATAGTGACTTCAAGCGTTTGTTGACGATCGGCAACGCCCGAACCATGACAAGTATTACAAGGGTTTTTGATAATTTTGCCTTGACCGCGGCAAGTACTACAAGTTTGCTGAACCGAGAAGAAACCTTGCTGCATACGTACTTGACCAGCACCATGACAGGTACGACACGTCTCAACATCATTTGGATTCTTAGAACCTTTACCATCACAGCTTTCACACGGCGCTGGTGCAGTAAAAGTAATGGTTTTTTTCACGCCTTTGACTGCTTCTTCAAGCGTCAATTCCATCACATAGCGAAGATCAGAGCCGCGACGTTGGCGTTGCTGTTGGCGACCACCGCCACCACCGAAAGCACCACCAAAAATATCACCAAACTGGCTAAAGATGTCTTCTGCACTAAAACCACCACCGAAGCCACCACCGCCACCAAAACCGCCTTCAAAAGCACTATGGCCAGCACGATCATACATGCTGCGTTTTTCACCATCAGAAAGTACTTCGTAAGCCTCTGCTGCTTCTTTAAACTTTTCTTCCGCTTCCGCATTGTCTGGGTTACGATCTGGATGATATTTCATCGCCAACTTACGATAGGCTTTTTTAATCTCATCATCACTTGCGGTTTTCGAAACGCCTAAAACCTCATAATAATCACGTTTAGCCATGGTTGGCGATGCTCCTCACGGAATTGGTTCAATCTCTACAAATAAATAAGCTCTGTTGACATTTTATTAACAAAGTCAACAGAGCCTTAATATGGGCACTACTATAAATTTACAAGGTCTAGCACAATAAAAAAGCGATAAATTTAGAAAACCGCTTTATTTCTAAAGTATCTAGCAATACCTTTCAGCCATGCATTCAACAGAAATAGCCATGCAATTGAGCTAAACACCACACCCACAACCGTCATGGCGGTCACCCAGAGGGCGCTGTTCCAGACAAAAAAGAACAGTGGAATAAACCACAGGGCAGCAAAGAAAGCCATCAGAATAAACAGCAGCACATTACGCATAATCCACAGTGCATGCGCGTGTATCCATACTTCAGCATTATTCGCAGTCGCAACTTTTCGTGCCAGCAGATAGGCAAACACTGCAAACACGATTGTAAATAATGCAAGAAACATGAACACGTACGAAATCGCCACATAACGGCGATGCTGCTCAATATTGTCTTGCCCCATGCTCTAGATCACCTCATTCACTGCATTTTGCCAAACCAGTCATGCAATGAAATTCAATTATTTTTTGGTCTTAAAATATAGGTGCTACTATATTGAAATTTTCAATATTTCGCACCTTTATTCACAAAATAATTATGATAGATGTGTTGCTTTCTTGACCTTAAACCACGCCGCATAGAGTGCAGGCAGGAAAAACAGGGTCAACAGGGTAGCCACAATCAAGCCACCCATAATCGCAACCGCCATCGGACCAAAGAAAATACTGCGTGATAATGGAATCATCGCAAGTACTGCGGCAAGTGCGGTTAACACAATTGGGCGGAAACGGCGCATGGTGGCACCAATCACCGCGTCCCACGGTTCATGCCCTGCCTGAATGTCCTGCTCAATCTGGTCAATCAGGATCAGCGAGTTACGCATGATCATGCCAGATAAAGCAATTGTCCCTAACATCGCGACAAAACCAAAAGGCTTATTGAACAAAAGTAAGAATGCAACAACGCCAATCAGGCCAAGCGGTGCGGTCAGCAAGACGATGGTCGCGCGAGACATACTACGCAACTGAATCATCAACAGGGTCATGACCACCGCAAGGAACAGTGGCATACCTGCATTCACCGAATTTTGACCTTTTGCAGACTCTTCAACCGTACCACCGACTTCCACTAAGTAACCATTGGGTAAATCAGCACGTAAAGCTTGCATTTTGTCTGCCAATTGCTGAACCACTGTTGCAGGTTGTAAATTGGTTCGAATATCCGCGCGGACTGTAATCGTTGGTAGACGATTACGATGCCAAATCAGACCTTCTTCAAAACGTGACTCAATTTTTGCTATTTGCGCTAGAGGTACAGTGGTTCCTTTGGTGGTTGGCACAGCTAAATTTGCTAACGAAGCCACTTCAACACGTTCCGACTTATCACCACGTAAACGAATTTCAATGAGTTCACGTTTTTCACGATATTGATTCATCACCGCCCCTGTCACAGAAGCGTTTAGGAA
>CAZKJI010000215.1:0-3079 GCA_964553005.1 uncultured Acinetobacter sp.
AAGAAAGAAAAAGCCTGATAGGAGAAGAGCCCTATGAAATTTGTCGTGTACAGAGGCAAATTTTATTAGAACAGGCAGAAAACTCTCCAATTCATACCCTGCTTTTATTTTCAGCCCTCAGTCTTACTCATTATAAAGATCTGCCGGTATTTCAAAAAAATTTACGAGTCAGTACGAAAAACAAAGAAGTATCACTGAAACCCCAAAAATGTTTCTTTAAGCAAAGCTTTGAAGTCTCAAAATTCAAGGATTTTGTTTTAAGAAAACATCGGTTGAATACCGTGAATTCTTTTACGATTCCTCTGCCTCAATATTATCTGGAAAATCTAAGTCAGTTGAAAAAAATGGATGGTGTTGAGATTGATTCCAAGATACAGGAGTATTTACAAAAAATTAATGAAGGGCTGACCTTCCAGTTAACAACACAAAATCTTCCGCGTTTAATCAGTGATATTACGCTGAATGAACTTGGATATGAGTTAGAAAGCAAACTATTGGCAGGAGAAAACGTTAATAACTACACGCCATGCCATTATTTTTCAACAAAAATTATTGATATCTTAGATATTTATATTCAAACACTTGATCTGGTTGGTCCTCAGCTTGACACTGGATATATTGAGGAATTTAAATCCCCTATTACGTTTGGCAGTCAGCAAGTACCGGATCTCCCATTCGTCCAGTCTTTTTTTTACCAGCTTGACCACCAAGTTCGGAATAATCCCAACCCCTTTCAGACTTTAAATCATTATTCAATCTGGCTTTGGCATATTTGCATGCTGACAACTTCAGCACGGCCGAGTGAGTCCTTCCCTCCCAATCTGGATTATATTGACCTTGATAACCAATTGATGGCTGTTGCAGATAAAGAGCAGCGTTATTCGGGTACCATTGGACGCTACCTACCATTTAATAATTTTCTTCGTGATGAAATACAGCACTACCTAAAGTATTTGAAACACTTTCTGCACCTTACTAAAGCCTATCTGTCGCAAGAACAAGTACAAGCAATCCAAGAGGTCTTCGATGGTGAACGTCTCTTGCTCTTATTTTACGATTCGAAAGGATATGTCCGAAATTTGGAACTTTCTGATATTCAAAAATACTGTACCGAAATAGCATTACAGCGCAATTGGACCCGCCACTTCGCTCGTTATTTTTTTGCCCAATACTGCAATGAAGATCTAATAAAAGGCATTTTTGGTCATGACGAAGCTATGCAGGAACTGTTTGACCGCTATTCAGGTTTTGAGACAACGGATTACGATCAAATTAGAGCAGCACAAGACAAGCTAATTGAAATATTAGAGCTTAAAAGTATGTCGACATTCAACGGGATCATGATTAAATGAGCAGACATCCACACTCGCTAAAACGATTAAAAAAGCATAGAGAGAGAAAAGTGTTTCTTTTGCAATTATTTAGCGAAAAATTCACAGAACTGACACCCGAAAACTATCCAGAAATTTTTCGACAAGTTGACGATCGACTTTTAGAGCACTATAAGTCAAATATCCGAAGCTACCAAATAGCACGTATAGAATTTGCTAAATATATTAAGCGCTTTAATCGTTCATCGAATCAAAACTATCCAGTGCCCGCCGCCCCCGTGAGGTACGAAAGGTCTCTGCCACTACAAAATATTGAAACCTTAAAACATGGCAAAAAGGTGACTCAATTTGCCAAAAATTTGATTGCTCACTGGACAGAACATAATGACTTCAGTCCAACTCAATCCCTCGCTTTTTGTTTAATCAGCACAATATTATTCAATGGCATTTATAACCATGCCGAACTACAAAAGTTTTTAAAAATCATTTTAAAAACAAAGAAATTTCAAAGTTTTTTAAACCTTAATCATATGGTAACACTCGAAATCCCGAACCGGAATTTCGGTAATCAGCGTATAAATGACCCTGATTTTTCAGTCAGCTATACAAAAACTTTTGTGCTACACGACATTGTGAAATGCTGGATCTACAGACTTAAACATCAAAAGTTTGATTTATTTTCGGATATTGAAGATGCAGAACATCTGATTAACGCTTGTATTATTGAATGCTTCCCTGAGGAAAAGGTACGTTGTAAAGACCTGTTAAAATACGGTTTTTACTATACACAGTTCCTGAAAAACAGCGGACTGGATCAAATGTCCATTTGTATCCTAAAAAATGAAATTTACAGTTCCAGTCCTCTCGAAAAACAATTAGAAGCCTATTTTGTTCAGTTTGAACAAAAGCACACCAATAACATTAAAGTTGAGAATACTTGTGAAAACCATCAGAACCACTCTAGAGTCAATATCGCATCAGATATAGCAGAAACTCTTGTAGAAATACGTCAAGCCATTCGTGCAAAAAACTATAAAGATCAACTCATAGGGTTATATTCCAGAGAACTGTCTCCTGCCTTAGAGCGTTTGTTGCTGTGGACCATCCTACGTTCCAAATTAACAGAGACTCAATTAAACTGCTTAAATCAAATTATCCAACAACAGAAACGATTTGAGCGCAAGCTTATACGTGCAGATTTTCAACCTATTAAGCAAAGCTCTCTAAATACCATGTTTTCACAGTTTGCCATCGATTGGCTGATGGCAACGCAAGACAGAGACATTTCATCATTTTCAAATGCCGATTTTGAAGATATGTATGGAGAAATGCTTTTATTAAAGAAAGAAACAACTAGAGAGACTTTACAAAAACGTTTACAGGAGTTTCATCACAAACAGACATTATTTTTTAACGCGCCCACTGTGGATCTGGATAGTTTAATCCAAGTAAAAATCTGCAGAACCGCATTGATCTCGCCCCATATTTTTTACCACACGCTAGAGCAGCTCGAAAATACTCAAGATATTTCGATTCAGGATAAAAATATATTTAAACTGATTTTTATTCTGGGGTTCAGAGTCGGACTACGGATCAATGAAACATTGAATATCTTCGTACGTGATCTATTTATTAGTGAAGATGCTGTGATACTCACCATTCGCAACAATCGCAATAAAAATCAAAAAAGCTACTCAGCTTACCGCAAGATTCCCCTGCATCATCTACTTAAAGCCGACGAATTACAT
>CAZKJI010000216.1:0-3036 GCA_964553005.1 uncultured Acinetobacter sp.
GTATCTCAAGAGGGTTTGGTAATAAATACTTGTTTACTTTTTAGGAGTGACTTAAAACGTTGACCTATGACCGTGGACGCGAGATGGCAGAACATAAAAAACTCGAAGAAGATTTAGGCATAGATGTATATTTCTGTGACCCACATTCGCCATGGCAGAAAGGCACATGCGAAAATATGAATGGTTTAATTAGGCAATATTTACCTAAAGGGATTGATTTAAATCAGGCAGATCAGCATTATTTAAATCAAGTTGCCATGTCACTCAATACTCGTCCTAGAAAGGCGTTAGATTGGCTTACACCATTAGAGAAATTTGCTCAGCTTGTTGATTATCATAAGGCTTTTGAAACTGTCGCACCTCATGTTTGAATTCGCCGATGTATTAGCAGTTAAATTAGAAAAAATGGAAGAAGAGATTGATCAGAAGCAAAGAACCATAAATGAGCTAAATAAAATTTTAATCAGCGCTGCAAAACGTCCTCCCAATTATGGAAATATACGGTCAGAGTATATTAGAACCTTTGATCAGCTTAAATCTATGAAACAGGATTATGGTAGATTAGTTTTAGCACAAGAAAATCATTGTATGCCAGACCAAGATAAACAAAGTGTAAATTAGATATGAAACATATATTTCAAAGTATCTTGTTGGTTATTGCCCTGTTTTGTGTAAATGGTTTGCTTTATGTCAAACCATTAATGAGCCAAAAGCCAAAACTATATGCAGTTGTAATCGGTGTCGGTGATTATCCTAATGCCAATTTTTCTTCAAAATTTGCAAAAAATGATGCAATTGCCATCTATCACAGACTAAAAGGGCAAATTGGAGAAATTTATACAGAGGGAAGTATAAAACTATTAAATCAACCTGAACAAACCACACAGGCAGCAATTCAGCAGGCTTTTATTGAGATAAAATTCAAAATAAAGCCAGAAGATGTATTTGTCCTATATATTGCAGGTGAAGCTGATCGTATAGATGAAATATATTATTTACTCACCTCAAAAACAAAAGACTTTTCGGCAGAACAATTAAAATACACAGCGATAAGTGCAACGCAATTAAAAAAATGGATTGCAGATACTCCTGCTGCAAATAAACTTATTTTACTAGATACACATATGAGTGATTCAGTGATGCAAGTAAATGATTTATTTATGAATGAATACAAATGTAAATCAGGCATGATATTAACCGCAGGACGCTATACTTTAAACAAAGGGTTTAGAGGACACAGTATATTTACTTATGGCATGATTGATGCTTTATCAGGGATTGCAGATCTCAATAAAAATGATTTTATTGAAAGTAATGAACTTGCACAATATATTGAGGCAATCGTGCCAGCCATTGCAAAATATGAATTTGATCGTCAACAAATGCCCTATATAGATCAGTGTGGTGGGGAGTTACAGTTTAAGAAGATACCACGAGAATAAAAAGGAGAAATCGTGTGAAAAGCATTTATGCCAGTTCTTTGTTATTAGCTTTAATCTCATCTTCAATTTATGCCAAAAATCCAACTTTTCAGGATTATCCTGCATCTGCTTATACAGATGAAAATCAACCATTAAAACTCAATTCACAAAGCCGAAAATACCGAACTTTATTCAAACAAATGTCACAGCAACCTCCTAACTTTGCAGGGCATTATGTTATGGAAACAGTAGGCTGTGGTGGAGGATGTAGCTTTGCTTTAGCCTATAATGTCAAAACAGGGCAGAGCTTTGTATTGCCTGATACTTTTGCTGATTGTTATAGTAAAGAGAAAGGCTTTAAACAAAACGATATTTTTTACCAAAAAGATAGCCGTTTAGTCATGGCAGTCGGTAGTCGTCATGGAGATCAGGCACAATGTGAAACGGTATATTATCTTGTTGAAAATAATCACTTTAAAAAAATTTCCAGACAATAGAGATAACAACATCATATGTTTATACAAAAAGGAAAAATTCGATTTTCTCAAAAAGAAGTTTGGAATTTAGATACCCATTTAGCCAAAATTATTTTTATAGGCTTGGTACAGTTTAAACAATCAAAACGACATGATACACCATCCCCATTTTTAACAGAAAGTACCATAGAACATCCATTTGGAACGGCAACAGAAGAAACCAGACAAGCTTGGGAAGAAGCTTTAGATCGAATGATCTATGCTTTTTCACCACAACAGGAATATGATGAAATTGAACCGAGTATTTATGATTTAAAAATGGTTGAGGATGTAGATCGTCAAAGCAGTTCTGATGACAGTATTCCAATCAAGATGCTCACTATTCCGAAAGTGGGTATCACTGAAAGAGATATAGAAACTTACAAACAACGTAAACAACAATGGGAACAGGTGGATATTCTGAAAAGAGAGCAGGGACGAATATTATTTGCAAAATATTTTCATTGCCTTTGGGATTAAAACAAGCAAAAAAATGGCTACCCTAAAGTAGCCATTTTATTTACTAACACGTTTTAATCCTGCTGAATACCAGCAACAACCCAATCCTGTTGTGAACCAGCAGGTTTAACAAAATGCCAGATTTCAGTAAATGGTTGTGGCAAGCTGTTTAAGTCTTCACTGACTGTACCTGTAAAACGTACGCTGACAACATATTGACCATTTTCAGTTGCACTATCTGCTACCATTGCATTCAGATTACTAAATTCAGCAACATCCTGATCCTGATTTGCCATGATGTCCTGATACATTGAATTAAAAAGCTCAGGTGTTAAATAACGACGAATTTCTTCAACATTACTTGCACTATTGACAGATTGAATGTGGTTGAAACGTTGACGTGCAACACGCAGGAATGCAGCAGGTTCAGTACCATCAGGGAGTTGATTGCCGCTACTCATTGATGCTCCGCCAAATGGCGCTTGAGTGGCTGCACCACCAGCGATGGATTGACCAAAGATATTGGTGTTATCGCCAGATTGACGAGCTGTTGATTGAGGTGAGCTAGGGCGGCCAAAATTGTTTTGACCGCTGTTGTTAGGAGCGTATGGATTATTGGCTGCTAATTTTTTTTTTGCGCC
>CAZKJI010000217.1:0-3004 GCA_964553005.1 uncultured Acinetobacter sp.
TATAAAGATAATCAAGCCAATGGTTTTAAGGCTCAATCAAAACTATCGATGTTTAAAATTCCAAAACAGTATGAAGGTAAAATTAAAAAACCTTTTGTGGTTTTGGATTTGTATCCTCGCTTGCAAGCCTTTCATACCGATAAGTCAAAGCGTCAAACAGATCTTAAAGACAAGCGTCAAGAGCATGAGATTTCACCTAAAATCATGTGTATGTTTGATTTTGATGAAATTTACTTGCAACTTCAGCAATATAAGTTCCAGCGTGGATATAGCAACCTACAACTGAATGTTGATGATTTACAAGAGTTTTGTTTTAGAGATATCAAATCGTCTACGGAAGACTGGTACAAGCTTCTGGTTGACTCATCTGAATTAACCAATGACGTGAGTGGAATTAAGAAACAGCAAGCGATATTAACTGAGTTGTTACAATCCTATATGGATAAGTTCTATCATGCGATTAAGAATGCTTATGAAGGGCAGTTTTATGAAGTAACAGAATTTAGCTTGGATGATAAGGATTTGCCTGTACAGATTTGTGAGCAATATACCCTTACTGCTAAAGACGGTCAAAATAACGAGGCACAAGAAGTATTTGATCGTTTGGAAACACTGAAAGATTTGGTTGCCAAAGGTGATGTGGAAAAATTAGCACCTTGGAAAGAAGATGGTAGCTTTAGGGCGATTACGTTTGATCGTCATTTGTTCTATCCGTTGTTGGATAAGAAGGATGAAAGCTTACCATTTACATGGTCACCAATGCTATTTGACTACACTAGTCATACCCAAAGTAGTGAAGTGAAGTTTGTTCTGGATTTGCAAAGTTATATCAATACTCCAGCTGTTGATGATTTACTGAAAGATTACGAGCTTTATTTATTGAGAAATGCTGATAATAAATATCGTGGATTAGGTTTCGCCTTGGCAGGTAATTTTTACCCTGATTTTTTATTGTGGCTAGTGAATAAACAAACAGGTAAACAGTATTTAACTTTGGTGGATCCTAAAGGCATCCGAAATATGAATCATGACGATGCCAAAATTGAGTTTTATAAAGAGATAAAAAGTATTGAAGCAAAACTCGATCATTCTGACTTGATTTTGAATAGCTTTATTTTATCTGTTACCCCGATGAAAGATATTCTGAACAACTCTCTTTCTGAAGAAGAGTTTGCTGAAAAGAATGTCTTATTTATGGTGGGTAATGGTACAGCTTATCTTGAGCAAATGCTCAAAAAGATACTTCAGTAATTAACTGAAGTATCTTGCTTTTATGGTAGTTTGCGAGAACTAAATATTTATTTATCAATATCTTATTTAAAGTGTGATGCTAGTGGTTGGTTAGTATAGTTTTGCTAACTCTTTGTATTCGCTAGAGTCCTTACTCATTTCTATCATCTGAAGATTTTTGTATCGGAATAGGGTTGGCATTTCATGGAATAGGTCAAAAAAGAAAGATACGGATTCTTTGTACATTTCCTGTTTTAATTTAGAGAAATCTGGTCTGTAGAACTCGCCTGAGCCAAGTATTGGTGTATAGAAAACTTTGAGATGATTTATGTGAAGACCTGGTAAATGCTGGCTAATAAAATGATTAACCATGTCTTCAAAGTTAATTTCATAGAAATTAATTTCTCTTTCTTCATCATATTCATCATTTATATTAGTGATAATAAGCCATGTTTCTAAGTTATAGGGATGATATATATAAATATCTGCCGAGATATCCTCACCTTCTTCATTTTCATAACCAGCAGGTAGAGGCGTATAAAAGCCATTAAATGCATTACTTACAAGTTGAGCTTGAGACTTCTCAGAACCATCAGCAAAGCTGCGAATAGCATCAACTGTACTTTGATGTAACTTAAATGCTTTGTTAACTATTCCACGACGTTCATTGCTTTCTTGATTAATTTCAGTTCTAGTTTTTACCATAAGGGAACCCGTGTAAATTTTTATATTAAGAAAAATAGGATATCCTACAATTGTTTTTAGTATAGGGTATCCTACATACTTATACAAGCAGAAAATTCTTTAATTACATACTTTTGATTTAGGTATATTGATAATCAGCTTATAGTTTTATTTCTTAACCCATCAATAAAGTCAGACCATTCTTGCATCATTTTAACTCGGTATTCTAAGTGTTGAGCATGGTTATAAGCCTGAGAAACTGCATTGCCTACCCGATGAGCTAGCTGAATCTCAATGGCATCGTGCATATAGCCTTGCTCATGTAAGGTCGTAGAAGCAAGTCCACGGAAACCATGTCCAGTCATTTTACCGTTATAACCCATTGTACGAATTACACAGAGCAGAGCATTACTACTCATAGGTTTAGCTATACTATGATTATAGAAAACGTATTGCTTATTGCCTGTAAGAGGTCGTAACCCCTCAATTAACTGAAGCGCCTGTCTGGACAATGGAACGATATGAGGTTGTGCCATTTTCATTTTTTCAGCAGGAATACGCCATAATTTAGTTTCAAAATTAATTTCATCCCATTCCATCATTCTAAGTTCAGCAGTCCGTACAAAAGTTAAGGTCATAAGCTGAATGGCTGTTTTAATCATTGGATTGCCATGATAACGATCCATTCTTTCCAAAAATGGTGGAAATTCGGAAATATCCAAACGTGCCATATGCTTTACCTTACGAGGCTTTAAAGCTTCGTGTAAGTGAGGTGTTGGGTCATTTTCTATGAGGCCTTTACGAATTGCAAAGCGGAAAATTCTGCCAGCTAGAGGAATTGAACGTTTCGCCATTTCCAATGCACCACGTTCTTCAATTTTTTTTGCACAAGCAAGAACATCTTTACCCTTGATCTGATCAATTGGCATATCACCTAAAGCAGGGAAAAGGTCTTTTTCAAATACAGACAAATCACGTAGGTAAGTTGTTTCTTTAATGACAGCTTTACGATCTTCCATCCATTCCATGGCGAGGGATTTGAAAAGAGTACTTTCATCCATTTGCTGTAGGCGTTGGTTCTTCACCGTAT